>CAMDXD010000227.1 GCA_945877995.1 Bordetella parapertussis | reverse complement strand
GTCATCGACAGCGACAGCCGCAGCGCAGCCGGGGTCGACAGCGTCGCGGCGCTGGTTGCCGAGAACACGATACCGAGCCCGCCGCCGGCAGCCGCGGCCAGCTGCAGCCGGCGCAGCCGCTGGTAGCGCTGGGCACTGTCGGTGCCGCGCACCGGCCGGGCCCAGATCAGCACCGCGCCGGCAGCGCCCGAGCGCAGCGCCTGCTCGGCCGCCCAGAGGGCGTCTTCCTCGGTCTTCGGACGCACCACGGCCAGCAGGTCGAGGTCGACGCCGGCCTCGGCCAGCGCAGGCGCATACGGCAGGTGCGGCGGGTCGATCAGCAGCAGCCCGCGGCCACGCCAGTCGGCAGCGCGGGTCAGGTAACGCAGGGCCGGCAGCAGCAACGACGTTTCGCCGGCTCCGCAGGTGTCGCACAGCACTTCGGTAAGCGCCCCGACCGGCCAGCCGCCGCCAGGGATCTCGGCATCCAGCCCGTCGAAACCGGTCGGGATGCCCGGTTCGATGCCCGGCGGCAGTTCGCCGCATCGGAACACCGAGGGCACCGCGGCCAGCGCCAGCCGGGCGCCGGCCGTCGCTGCGGGATGGAAGGGCACGAACGCGGAAGACAGCCCGGAAGCGGGCGCAGCAGCGAAGGCGGAGGCTGGGAGGGAATGGGCGGCAGGAGGCATGCCGTATTTTTATACGGTATTTGCATTCTGTGCAACCGTTTCCGTGTTCCAACCCCGGTACCCGGCACGGGACCACCTGATTGCGCCTGATGGTCGCCGACGCATTCAGCCGCCAGTGCAATTCGACGGTGCCGATGGTGCGTTCGGCCAGCGGCGCCAGGCTCCCCCCAGCGTCTGCGCAGCCTTCCGGGTGACGCCACCGCCGCAGGTCTTGGCCCGCAGCAGATATTCGCGTTCGATCAGCAGCGTGCGCCGGCCGGTCCGATGCCGACGACGATCACATCGCAACGGATGGTCATGGTTGATCCCTGCCTTCGGCCAGCAACACGAACGAAGCCAGCCAGTGAGTTGCCACATAGTCACCACCGAGCGCCGCAGCCAGCGAGGCCTGGCGGTGCGCATCGATCGCGCGTGCCACCGGCCCTGCCAGTTCGCCCGGAAGCCCCGGCAGCAGTGCCTGCCAGCACCAGGCGCGCGACAGGTTGAGTCCGTGCAGGTGCACGATGCGGGCATCGACGGCATCGGCGACGGCCACCGGCAGCAGCCAGCGGCCCAGCGCCTCGTCCGGCGGCGAGAAGCGGCACCACCAGTCGGCGAAGTCGCGGCTGTCGAGCAGCCGATACATCAGCAATGCTTCGACCAGCCCGGCGGACAGGAAGTCCTCGCCGCCGGGCTCGTAGTCCGACGGATAGCGATGGTCGTGCCCGAACCAGCGGTACGCGGCCTCGTCGATCGCCCGCTGCAGCGCCGGATGCGCACTCGTGCGCGCATGGTCGAGCGCGAGCACGCAGGCGAACGCGCCATTCGAGTGGGTACCAGTACGCACCGGATGGTCGAGCTTCGGCAGGTAGTCGACCAGTGCCTGCGCGAGGCGACTCGCCAGCGGCTCGAGCGTGTCGAGCCAGCGCCGCGCCGACGGCTGCAGCGCCGAAGGCAGTGCAGGATCGACAGCGAGCCGGTGCAGTTCCGCATGGAGTTCCAGCAGCCAGCCCCAGCCGTACGGCCGCTCGAACGAACGGTAGCCAGGCCGGTCGAACAGCGCCGCCTCGGTCGCGACAGCGGCCTCGGTGAACGTCCGGTCGAAGCGGGTGCGGATGCCCTCGACCTGCGTCGGCGCCAGTGCGTCGCGGTGCAGCCGCAGCAGGCGCAGCAGGCTCCAGTGCATGTGCACGCAGGAATGCCAGTCGTAGCTGGTGTGGAACAGCGGATGGCGATCGCGCGGCAACTGGAAGTCTTGCGCCGACTCGAGCCAGACATCGGACCGGTACGGCCATTCGCGCGACAGACTGTCGAGCACCACCTGGCACAGCGGGCCGACTGGAAGCGATGACATTCTCAGAACGTCCCCGCCAGCAGCAGGGCCACGCCGGCCACCACCATCCCGATGCCGCCCCACTCGCGCAGGCCGCTGCGCTGGGCAAAGACCCGGCGCGAGATCAGCGCGGCGAACACTACCTCGACCAGCCCGACGGTACGCACCGCCGCCGCCGTCTGCAGCGAAAAAGCCAGGAACCAGCACTGCGAGGCGCTGGCGCCGAGGAAGCCGGCGAGCAGCGACGGCTTCCAGGCGCGCACCAGCGCGGTCAGCCGGCCCGGCTCGCGCAGCCGCAGGTACAGCGATAGCAGCGCCACCTGCAGCACCAGCGCGAGCACCAGCGCCAGCGTGGCGCGGCCGTAGAACGGGTCGTCGCCGAGCGCCAGCACCGCGCCGCGATAGCCGACCACCGACATCGAGAACATGCTGCCGGTTGCGATGCCGAGCAGCGCAGCGCGCCAGGCCGGCTCCGGCGGCCCACCCTGCGCATCGAGGCTGGCCGACGCCGGCTTCCACGACATCAGTACCACGCCGGCGGTGGCCACCAGTACGCCGGCGATCGCCTGCAGCCCCAGCCGGTCGCCGAGGAACACGAATCCGTACAACGCGATCTGCACCGGCTCGGTCTTGATGTACGCGGTGCTGACCACGAACGAGCGCTGCTGCATCAGCACCAGCATCATCGCGGTGGCCAGCACCTGGGTCAGTGCACCCAGCGCCAGCCAGGCCCAGAACGCGGGACCCATCTGGGGATCACGGATCGCGCCGGTCGCAGCGACCACTGCCAGGAAGACGCAGGCGAACGGCAGCCCGTACAGGAAGCGTACATGCGTCGCACCCGCGGTCCCGACGGTGCCGATCAGGCTGTGCTGCATGGCGTTGCGCAGCGTCTGGCCGGCGGCGGCAGCCACCGTGCAGGCGACCCAGAGCGAACCGGGCCCGATCATCGGGCACGCCCTGCCGAGCAGGCCATCAGTTGCCGCCGCCCGCGTGAGCAACGGGCTGCGGGGCCGCAGACGCGGGCGGTTCACCGGCGCCGGGGGGCACCTCTGGCAGTCCCGCAGACGACTGCAACTGTTCGCGCAGAGCCCGCACCTCGTCGTACGGCGGTACGCCGCCGACGCCGGCAAGGCCGGATAACCAGCGTGAGCCTCTCGCAGGCATGGCGCCGAGCCCTCCTCCGGCGGCGGTCAGTTGCCGGCGATGGTCATGTTGTCGATCAGGATGGAGCCCGTGGTCTTGGAGCCGCGCTTGAGCACGTCGGTGCCGATCTCGACGATGCCGCGGAACATCTCTTTCAGGTTGCCCGCGATCGTGATCTCGTGCACCGGATAGGCGATCGCGCCGCCTTCGACCCAGAAGCCGGCCGCGCCGCGCGAATAATCGCCAGTCACGGCGTTGATGCCGCTGCCGAGCAGTTCGGTCACCAACAGCCCGCGGCCCATCTTCTTCAGCAGGCCGTCGAAGTCGAGCGAGCCGCTGCCCAGAACCAGGTTATGGCTGCCCCCGGCGTTGCCGGTGCTTTGCATGCCGAGCTTGCGCGCCGAATAGGTACCGAGGAAGTAGCCCTGGACCACGCCCGCAGTGACCACGTCGCGCGAGGCGGTGGCTACCCCCTCGTCGTCGAACGGGGCGCTGGAGAGGCCGCGCAGCATGTGCGGCGCTTCGCGCAGGTTGACGTTCGGTGCGAACACCTGCGTACCGAGGCTGTCGAGCAGGAAGGTGGACTTCCGGTAAATCGCGCCGCCGGACACGGCGCCGATGAAGTGGCCGATCAGGCCGCCAGCGAGCGTTGCATCGAACAGGACCGGCGCCTGCACCGTGTCGAGCTTGCGTGCATTCAGGCGGCGCACGGTGCGCTCGGCCGCACGACGCCCCACTGCCTCGGCCGATTCGAGTTCGTCTTCACGCCGCGCCGCGGTATACCAGTCGTCGCGTTGCATCTCGTCGCCCTGCCCGCCGATCACCGAGCACGACAGGCTGTAGCGCGAGGTCGGGTAGCCGCCGACGAAGCCATTCGAGTTGGCGTGCACGAAGTGCCACTGCTGCGTATAGATGTTCGAACCTTCGGAGTTCGTGATGCGGGCATCGAAGTCGAGGGCAGCCGCCTCGCAGCGGCTGGCGATCTCGATCGCCGTATCGACCGGTACGTCCCACGGATGGTAGAGGTCGAGTTCAGGCAGCGTGGTCGGGTGCCTGTGGGCGTCCGGCAGCCCTGCGCAGTCGTCCTCGCCCGTATGGCGCGCGATCGTGAGCGCCGCCTCGACCGTGTCGCGGATGGCCTTCGGGGAGAAATCGGAGGTGCTGGCCGAACCGCGCTTGCGGCCGAGGTAGACGGTGACGCCGAGCGACTTGTCGCGCGTGTACTCGATCGTCTCGACCTCGCGCGCGCGCACGGTCACTCCCTGACCGAAACCGTCGTTCACTTCCGCATCCGCCGCGCTGGCGCCAAGCACCTTCGCATGGGCGAGCGCGTCTGCTGCGATCTGCTTCAGGGTGTCTTCGGACAGGCTGAATCGGGCATTGCTCATGGTTCGGGGCTCACGCGGGGGTCACGATCTTGCGCTGGAAAGACGATACTTATGATAACAGTGACCCCACGACCTACCTCACGCACGCGCCGACGTCCGTCCCAGACATGACCGAAACCGATTCCCTGCCACCCCTGCCACCACTGCCGCCCAGCAAGACCCGGCTGAAGCAGGCTGCGCACGACCTGCAGGCACTCGGCGCGCGGCTGGTCGACCTTCCCAAAGAGCGGCTGCAGGGGCTCGGCCTGCCCGAGCCCCTGTACGACGCGGTGCGCGAATGTCAGTCGATCACCCGCCACGAGGCGCGCCGGCGCCAACTGCAGTACATCGGACGACTGATGCGCGACATCGATCCGGCCGCGATCGAGGCCCAGTTCTCGATCTGGGACGGCACGTCCGCGGCCGAGGTCGCGCTGCAGCATTCGATCGAGCGCTGGCGCGACCGGCTGATGGACGACGCTGCAGCAGCCCCTGCGTTGACCGAGCTGGCGGCAGCCCATCCTGGCTGCGACGTCCAGCAACTGCGCACCCTGATGCGCAATGCCCGGCGCGAGTTCGCGCAGAACAGGCCGCCGCGCAGCCACCGGGAACTGTTCCGGGCGCTGCGCTCGATCATCGCCGCGCCGGCCACGAGCGACCCGGCTGAAGGCGAATAGCCCGACACGCGCGGGCGAACGGACGCGTTGACGGCCCGCAGGCTTCTGGGTAACGTCATCCGCATGGGCCTTGGAAGCCACGGCATCGACCGTGGCCCGGCCACTCAAGGAGGCGCAACGATGAGCGATCCCGCTGGTACCTGCCGCACCGGCCGCAGGCGGCCCGTGCTGGCGGCTGTCCTGCTGGGACTCGCCGCCTCAGGGGGTGTACAGGAGGCAGGCGCCCAACCCTCGCCAGCCCTGGCATGGCCAGTCAAGCCGTTGCGATTGGTGATCCCGTTCGCACCCGGCGGCACCACCGACAACATCGGGCGGCTGGTGGCGCAGCGTCTGGCCGAACCCCTCGGCCATACAGTGGTGGTGGACAACCGCCCGGGCGCGGGCGGCATGATCGGCGCCGATCTGGTAGCCAAGGCACCGCCCGATGGCTACACGATGCTGATGATGACCATCGCCTTCCCGATCAATGCCGGCATGCGCAAGGACCTGCCCTTCGACCCGATCCGCAGTTTCGCACCGGTGACGCAACTGGTGTCGCTGCCGCTGATGCTGGTGGTGCATCCTTCGCTGCCGGTGAAGACGGTCAAGGAACTCGCGGTGCTCGCCCGGGCGCGGCCCGGGCAGCTGACCTACGCCACTTCCGGCCATGGCACCTCGCCTCACATGGCGGCGGCGATGTTCACCTGGCTCACGAAGACCGACATGATCCACGTGCCCTACAAGGGCAATGCGCCGACCCTGACCGATCTGCTCGGCGGGCAGGTGTCGATGACGTTCGGCATCGCGCACCAGTTCCTGCCGCACGTGAAGACCGGCAAGCTGCGTGCGATCGCAGTGACCACCGCGAAGCGCACCGCGTTCGCACCACAGCTGCCGACCGTCGCCGAGGGTGGGCTCGAAGGCTACGAGATCAGCGCCTGGCAGGGCATCCTCGCCCCGGCCGGCACCGCGAAGGAGATCACCGGCCGCATGAGCAGCGAGATCGGCCGCATCCTGCGCCAGCCCGATGTCGTCGAGAGGCTCACCGCCGAGGGGGCAGAACCAGTGGCAAGCACACCGGAGGCCTTCGGGGAATATCTGCGCGCCGAGCTCGCGCGCTGGAGCCGGATCGGACGGGAAGCCGGCATCCGGATCGAATAGGGCACGCACGCGCGATCCCGATTACGATCGCAGGCCCGCCACCGCTTCGACCCCGACCATGGCAGACCCGTCACCCGACTCCACGCCCGTCCCGCCGCGCACGCTGCGCATCGGCCTCGTCTCCATCAGCGACCGTGCCTCGCGCGGCGTCTACGAAGACCTGGGCATCCCAGCGCTGCAGGAATGGTTCACTGGCGCGCTCGCCTCGCCTTGGACCACGGTCACGCGGCTGATACCGGACGAGCGTCCGCTGATCGAGGCGGCGCTGGTGGAACTCGTGGACGTCGAACGCTGCGACCTGGTGCTGACCACCGGCGGCACCGGCCCGGCGAAGCGCGACGTGACGCCCGAGGCGACGCTCGCGATCGGCGATCGCGAGATGCCCGGTTTCGGCGAGCAGATGCGCCAGATCAGCCT
>CAMDXD010000226.1 GCA_945877995.1 Bordetella parapertussis | reverse complement strand
TCCGGCAGACCGTCGAAGAGACCGCGGGTTCGGTGCAGTCTTCGTTCAACTCGCTCGAGACCGACGCGCGCGCCACTGCCGGCGACCTGGACGCGCTGGCGCGCGGCGAAGCGCACGGCGCGCCGCTGCCGGCCGGGATGCCGCTGCCTGGCGATGAAGTGACGCCGATGCCCGAGCCTGCGCTGGTCGCGCTGTCCGAGCCGCCAGCGGACGCGAGCGACGAATGGATCGAGCCGACGGTGGCCGGTGCGATGTCCAGCCGCGCGGGTAGGGCACGCTGCATGGCCACTGCCTCGATCGCGATGGCCAGCGCCGCCGCACCACTGTCCGGCGCGCGCCGGTGGCCCGAGGTCCTGCCGTCCGCCGACGCGCCGTCCGCCGTCGGCATGCCAGGGGCCTGACCGATGTCGACCAGCCCCGGCAACGATCCGCAGGCGGATGCAGGCACGGAAGACACCCCGCCCGCCGAGAGCTTCATGTCCCACCTGGTGGAACTTCGGCAGCGGGTCGTGCGCGCGGCCGGTTCGGTGCTGCTGGTATTCGTCGTGCTGTCGCCGTTCATGAAGCAGATCTTCGATGCGGTGTCGCTGCCGCTGATGACGGCGCTGCCGGCCGGCACCAAGCTGCTCGCCACTGGCGTGATCTCGCCGTTCATGGTGCCACTGAAGGTCACTTTGTTCGTCGCCTTCCTGTTCGCGCTGCCCTACGTGCTCTACCAGGTCTGGGCGTTCGTCGCGCCGGGGCTCTACCAGCACGAGAAGCGGCTTGCGCTGCCGGTAGTCGCTTCCAGCGTCTTCATGTTCTTCCTCGGCATGACCTACTGCTACTTCGTTGTGTTCGGTTTCATCTTCCGCTTCATCGCCGGCTTCGCCCCGGAGTCGGTGGCGGTGGCCCCCGATATCGAGAACTACCTGTCCTTCGTGATGGGGATGTTCCTGGCCTTCGGGCTCACCTTCGAGGTACCGATCGTCGTGGTGCTGCTGGTGCGCTTCGGCGTGGCCACCATCGACCAGCTGAAGCAGGCCCGGCCGTACGTGATCGTCGGCGCATTCGTGGTGGCGGCCGTGGTCACACCGCCGGACGTCATCTCGCAACTGCTGCTCGCGATCCCGCTTTGCCTGCTGTACGAACTCGGCCTGCAGATCGCGCGATTCACCGGGCTCTCGCCTTCGCGCGCCGAGGCGGACGCCCAGGCCGCCGCCGAAGCGGCGGAATCGGATGCGGCCGATGCAGGCAAACAGTCCTGAGAGGCGGCGGTAGCATCGATCACGTCGGCAGAGTCCCGGAGCGAAGATGATCCTGACCAATATCGAAGTCATTCCCGGCAAGCGGGTGGTGCGCCACCTCGGTCTCGTGCAGGGCAGTACCGTGCGCGCGAAGCATGTCGGGCGCGACATCCTGGCCAGCCTGAAGAACATCGTCGGCGGCGAGCTGAAGGGCTACACCGAACTGCTGAACGAGGCGCGCGAGGAAGCCACCGAGCGCATGGTGCGGCAGGCCCAGGCGGCCGGTGCCAATGCGGTGCTGAACGTGCGCTTCTCCACCTCTTCGATCACCCAGGGTGCAGCCGAACTTTTCGCCTATGGCACCGCCGTGGTGGTCGAGTAGGCGGCCGGGGTGCAGACCCTCCTCGCGTTCGCCGACCTGATCGTCTTCGCGGTCCTGATGCTGGTCGGCTATGTCGCAGGGCGCATCTCCGAGCAGGCGCACTATCGATCGATCCGCAAGCGCGAGAAACTGTTCGAGCGCGTGGCCGTGTTCAGCAGCCGCTTCCCGCCGACGGTGTCGCAGCCGTTCGAGGCAACGCTGGTCTGCGGCAGCGTGGTCGTGTCGCAGGATTACTTCAAGGCGGTGGCGGCTGGCCTCTACAGTATCTTCGGCGGACGCGTGCGCTCGTACGAGAGCCTGCTCGACCGCGCGCGGCGCGAGTCGGTGCTGCGCATGAAGCATGCCGCGATACGCAAAGGCGCGTCGATGATCGTCAACGTGAAGTTCCAGACGGTACAGGTGCCCGGTAGTGGCGTCGGCGCGGTCGAACTGCTCGCCTACGGTACAGCGCTGCGCCGGGCCTCGTGAGCACCTGGAGCAACCCCAGGCTGCCGCAGGAAGCGATCAACGTCGGCGAGTCGCGTCCGCTGCTCTCGTTCGCGGTGATGGTGGCCGGCCTGGGTGCGGTGTTCCTCGTCTGTGCGCTCGTGCTGATGCTGTTCGTCCAGGCCATCGCCGCCTGGCTGCCGTTCTCGGCCGAGCAGGCGGTCGCCGCGCGTTTCGTCAAGCCGACGGACCCCACGGCCGAGCCGGAGGCGACGTTGCAGAAACTGGCGGACTCGCTGGTCGGCCCGCAGGGATTGCCATCGGGCATGACGCTGAAGGTGCACTACGGCGTGCTGCCGGTGGCCAATGCCTCGGCCACCGTGGGCGGCAACATCACGATCTACCGTGGGTTGGTCGAGGCCATCGACAGCGAGAACGCACTGGCGATGGTGCTCGCGCACGAGATCGCACATATCCGTCACCGCGACCCGGTGCACAGCCTTGGCCGGGGAATGGCGCTGGCGGTGGTGATGTCGGCCCTGTCGGCGGGCGCCGGCTCCGCTGTCGCCGACTGGGTGGTCGGCAGCGCTGGCAACCTGACCGTGCTCAGCTTCAGTCGCTCTCAGGAGGCGCGCGCCGATGCCGATGCGCTGGCTGCGGTGGCGCAGCGTTACGGGCATGTCGCCGGTGCCGGCGCGTTCTTCCAGGAGATGCAGCGCCGGTCGTCCGCAGCAGGCAGGGCGTCGCAATCGGTGCCCGTGTTCATGCGTACCCATCCTTCAACCGACGATCGGTTGTACCGCATGGAACTGCTGGCCACCGAGCGGCGCTGGGCGACCGAGGGAACCCTCACGCCGCTGCCGCCAGCGCTGCAGACGATTCGTGACGCACGAGGCGCGCACGGCGCGAAGGCGCAGCCAGGGGGATGACCCGGTGCGCCGATCGGCGCTACGATCCGGTAAGGTGGGCCCGGGCGATCATGACACGGGCTCGGCAGGTGGCCTGCCTGTTGCTTTCTGCCCCCATACGATTCCTGCAAGGAGCCTTCAGATGCCCCGTACCGCCCGACGCCCCAATTCACCCACCGCAACACGCCTGCTGGCCGTGGCCTGCCTCTGCGCGTCGAGCCTGTCGTTCGCGCAGGGCTGGCCGGTCAAGCCGGTACGCATGATCGTGCCGATCGCCGGCGGCGGTTCGACCGATGCCATCTCGCGCCTGGTCGGTACAAAGCTGGGCGAGATATGGGGCCATACCGTGCTGGTCGAGAACCGCCCCGGCGGCTCGACGATGATCGGCGCCGAGGTGGTCGCACGCGCCGCGCCCGACGGCTACACGATGCTGATGGCGACCTCGGCCTTCCCGGCCAACTTCAGCCTGTTCCGCAAGGTGCCTTACAAGCTGTCCGACTTCGCGCCAGTGTCGAACGTCGCAGAGTCCCCGAACGTGCTTGCGGTGCATCCGAGCGTGCCTGCGAAGAGCGTGAATGAGCTGATCGCGCTGCTGCGTTCGCGACCCGGGCAGATCAATTACGGTTCGGGCGGTGTCGGCGGCTCCACCCACCTGGCGGCCGAACTGTTCAAGCTGCTCGCGAAGGTCGATGTCGTGCACATCCCGTACAAGGGCGGCGGCCCGGCGGTGGCCGACCTGCTGGGCGGCCAGATCTCGATGATCTTCGGCAACCTGCCGGCGGTGCTGCCGCATGTGAAATCGGGGCGCATCAACGTGCTGGCGATCGCCTCGGCGACGCGCTCGCCGACGATGCCCGACCTGCCGACGATGGACGAGGCGGGCGTGCGCGGCTTCGAGGCCTCTACCTGGGCCGGGCTGCTGATGCCGGCCGGCACGCCGCAGCCGATCATCAACAAGTTCCACGCGGACCTTCAGAAGATCTATGCGCAACCCGACATGAAGGAGCGCATGGCCACCGGCGGCTTCGAGGCGATCGGCAGTTCGCCGAAGGAGTTCGCGGCCTACATCGACATGGAGGTCGCGCGCTGGGAGAAGGTGATCCGCGCGGCCGGCATCAAGGCAGAATAGCGCGTCGCGCCCGGTCCGGGCGCGGGTATACCAGGGAGAGTCGAGCATGGCTGGCAGAGACAGCAGGGTCGTTGGCGACGGCGACAGCACCGAAATCCACCGCAAGCTGCTGGCTTCCATCGACGGCGATCGCGACGACCTCGTCGGGCTGTGCCTGGCGCTGGGCAACATGGCGACCCCGCATGCCCAGGAGCGGCCGGGTGCAGAGTACGTGCGCGAATGGCTGTCCAGGCACGGCATCGACGCCTGGCTGCAGCCGATCACCGAGCGCAGCGCGAACGTGGTCGGGCACCTGCCGGGCAGCGGCGAGGGCACCAGCCTGATCGTCGATGCCCACCTCGACACCGGCCCGGCCCTGTCGGCCGATGCAACCGAGGCCGACCGGCGCATCGAGGGTGCCTGGGTCGACGGCGATCTGATCATCGGCAAGGGCGTGATCAACGACAAGGGCCAGCTGTGCGCCTTCATGATCGCGCTGCGGGCGATACGCAGGATGGGCGTGAAACTGCGCGGCGACTGCTACCTCGCCGGCGTGGCCTTCGAGACCGGTCGGCCGTCGGTCGGCGACCTGCAGGGCATCGACTATCCGGGCGAGGGCTTCGGCTCACGCTGGCTGGTCGACCGTGGCATCACTGCGGATTTCGCGCTGGTCGGCGAGACGTCGGGTTTCGGCATCATCAAGGCCGAGTGCGGAGAAGCGTCGATCAAGGTGCATGTGCCCGGCAAGCGCGTATACACGCCGCGCCATGAACGTCCGGCCACGCTCGGGCCAGCCTCCAACGCCTTCGTCAAGGCGGCGTACCTGGTGATCGCGATCGAGGAATGGGCGATCGCCTACACCGAGCGGGAAAGCCAGCCATTCCCGGGCGGACAGTTCGTGCCGCGTGCGCAGGTGGTGAAGGTCAGCGGATCCGAGGCACTGGGCTGGTGCGACATCCATGTCGATGTACGCATCGTGCCTGGAAAGAACCCGGAGCTGGTACGGCGCGAGATCGCGCAGGTCGCCGCGACGCTCGGCGTCGATGCGAAGGTGTCCGTGTACCAGTACTCCCGCGGTCATGTCGCCAGGGGCGCCGAGCCGCTGGTGGCCGCCATCGAGGCCGCCCATCGCGACCTGTTCGGTACGTCGACCCCGACGCCGCCGGCGGCCGAGACCAGCATGTGGCGTGACGTGAACGTGTTCAACGAGGTCGGCATCCCGTCGGTCTGCTATGGCCCGCCGCGGCAGATGGAACCGTTCAGCGGCGCCCGCGACCGGGCGATGAAGATCGACGACCTGCTGGCGGCGACGAAGGTGTACGCCGCGACGATCCTGAACCTCTGCGGGATCGCGCCGGCCGACTGACTCAGCCGCGCCGGCGTGCCGGTCGCGTACCCACCTTCACCGTCACCTTCAGTTCCCTGCGCTCGCGCACCAGGGCGACAGCGGCACTGCTGCCCGGTTTCAGGGCCGCGACGCTGTTGAGCAGGGCGCTCGAATCGGCGATCGGCCTGCCTTCGATCGCTACCACCACGTCGCCCGGGCGCATCCCGCCGTCCTCGGCCGGGCCACCGCGTACGACGCCGGCGATCAGCGCCCCGCCGGCCGGCCCGATGCCGAACGACTCGGCCAGGGTGCGGGTGAGATCCTGCGTCTCGACGCCGAGCCAGCCGCGCACCACCTGGCCGGAGGCGATCAGCTGGTCCATCACCTGGCGCACTGTCTCGGCGGGAATCGCGAAGCCGATGCCCTGCGAGCCGCCGCTGCGCGAGAAGATCACGGTGTTGATTCCGATCAGGTTGCCCTGGCTGTCGATCAGCGCGCCGCCCGAGTTGCCGGGATTGATCGCGGCATCGGTCTGCACGAAGTTCTCGAACGCGCTGACGCCGAGCTGGCTGCGTCCCAGCGCACTGACGATGCCCATCGTCACCGTCTGCCCGACCCCGAACGGATTGCCGATCGCGAGGGCGACATCCCCGACCCGGATCTTCGAGGTGTCGCCGATGCGGATGGCCGGCAGGTTGCCGAGGTCGACCTTGATCACGGCGAGATCGGTATCCGGGTCCGAGCCGACCACGGTCGCCGCCGCGCGGCGACCGTCGGACAGCGCCACCTCGATCTGCGCGGCAGCGTCGACGACATGCGCATTGGTGACGATGAAGCCCTCCGCGTTGACGATCACCCCGGAACCCAGGCTGGCGGGGCGCTGGCGCTGCTCGCCCTCGCCGCGACCCCGGCCGCCGGGCGCACGGTCGCCGAAGAAGAACTGGAAGAAAGGATCGTCGAGCGCGGGGTTGCGCTCGCGCGGTGATACGCGGGCGGTCGTGTAGATGTTCACCACCGATGGCATCGAGCGCGCGGCGGCTTCGGAGTAGGAACCGGTCGCCGGCAGCGCAGGCGCCGGGTTCGCCGCTGCGAGGGCCGCCGTCGTGGCAGCGCCCCCGGCGGGGACGGACTGCTGGCCGGGCATCGACCGCCAGGGCTGCAGGGCCACTGGAATCAGGTCGGGGCGGAGCAGGGCCGCGACGAACCACACCCCGAGGGTGACCGTCACCGCCTGTGCAAACAGCAGCCACAACCTGCGCATGCCGAGGTTCCCGAAATCGCCGGACGGATTGCGCCCGGATTCAGCATCAAGGCTACCATCGGGCTCCTCGACGTGCGCGCCGGACCCCCACGTCCGGCGCGCGCCGCCG
>CAMDXD010000225.1 GCA_945877995.1 Bordetella parapertussis | reverse complement strand
TCGCATGGCAGGCGCTGCGCCTGTCGGGCGTTGCCGACCCGGTCGGGGGTTTCGGCCGGCTTCTGTCGCTCGAGAGGTAATCCGACCATGAATTCAGCGCCAGCAGGCGACCCGCCCACGTCCCTTTCCCGGCGCATGCAGTCGGTCGCGTTGAACCCGATCATCGCGGTGATGAACCGCGCACGCGGGCTGCGTGCAGCCGGCGTGCGCGTCTGCGACTTTTCCGTCGGCGAGCCGGACTTCGATACGCCGGCCCATGTCCAGGATGCCGCGATCGCGGCGATCCGGCGCGGAGAGACGCGCTACACGGCGACCGACGGCACGATCGCCCTGAAGGAGGCCATCCGGGCGAAGTTCAAGCGCGAGAACGGCCTCGAGTACCGGATCGACCAGATCAGCGCGGCAGCCGGTGCCAAGCAGGTCATCTACAACGCGTTCCAGGCCACGCTGGACCCCGGCGACGAGGTGATCATCCCGGCCCCTTACTGGACGTCGTACCCGGACGTGGTGCGCTTGGGCGGCGGCCGGACGGTCATCGTTGCCTGCGATCGCGCATCCGGCTATCGGCTCTCCCCGTCCGCGCTCGAACAGGCGATCACGCCACGCACGAAGTGGCTGGTACTGAATTCTCCGTCCAATCCGACCGGTGCCGTACATCCGGCCGATGAGCTGCGCGCGCTGGCCGAGGTGCTCGAACGGCACCCTCAGGTGCTGGTGCTGTCGGACGACATCTACGAGCACCTCATCTACGGCGGGCAAGCCTTCGCGACGATCGCGCAGGTCGCGCCTTCGTTGCAGCCGCGCGTGCTGACCGTCAACGGCGTGTCCAAGACCTATGCGATGACCGGCTGGCGCATCGGCTATGCCGGCGGGCCGACAGATCTGATCAGGGCGATGGCGGCAATCCAGTCCCAGGCGACGTCCAATCCCTGCTCGATCAGCCAGGCCGCCGCGGTGGAGGCACTGCTTGGACCGCAGGCGCTCGTCGCCGAGCGACGTGCCGACTTCGAGCGCCGCCGCGACCTGATGGTAGAAGGCCTGCGACACGCACCCGGGCTGCTGTTCGACGTACCGCAGGGCGCCTTCTACGTCTATGTCGACTGCAGCGCGCTGATCGGCCGAAGGACGCCGGACGGCACGACGATCGCCGACGACACCCTGCTCGCTTCGTACCTGCTCGAACAGGCGCATGTCGCGACCGTGCAGGGTGCAGGCTTCGGCTCCTCGCCGGCGATCCGGCTTGCCTACGCAACCTCCGAAGCAGACATCCGGCACGGTTGCGCGGCCATCGTGGCCGCGTGCAACGCACTGCACTGAAAGGACCAGACAGTGACCCTCGATATTTCTCTATGCGCCGCGGTATCGGAGGCCCGCCTCCAGCAGCGGCATGATCGGCTCGGTTCGATCGGCGCGACGCCGCGCGGCGGCGTCAACCGGCTAGCACTGACCGCCACCGACGCGACGGCCCAGGCGATGCTGGTCGAGTGGGCGATCGAGCGCGGGTTCCATTGCTCGCGCGACGAGATCGGCAATCTCTACATCCGGCGTGAAGGCACCGACCCCAGGCTGGACCCTGTGTTCATGGGTTCCCATCTGGACACCCAGCCCACCGGTGGCCGGTTCGACGGCGCCTATGGCGTGCTGGCCGGATTCGAAGTGCTGGAAGCGCTCGCCGATCTCGGCCGGCCGACCCGCCGGCCGGTCGAGGTGGTCGCATGGACCAACGAAGAGGGCAGCCGTTTCCAGCCGGGCTGCATGGGCTCGGCCGCGTTCAGCGGCGTGTTCCCGCTCGATCGCATGCTGGCCGCGAAGGACCGTGACGGGGTCACGGTCGGCGAGGCCCTTGCGGCCGTCGATCGGGCAACGCCGCTGCCGCCGAGGCCGATGGCCTCGGTGCGGCCAGCCGCCTACCTCGAGGCGCATATCGAACAGGGCCCGCGGCTCGAAGCGGCAGGCGCGACGATCGGCGTGGTCGATGGCATCCAGGGCATTCGCCGCCTTGCGGTCACCGTTCACGGCGAAGAAGCCCACGCCGGCACGACGCCCCGTGCCGTCCGTCGCGACGCCGTGTCGGCGGCGGTGGCTGCGATCGGCGCACTGGAAGCGCTGCTGCACGATGCCGATGACAGGGTGCGCTTCACCGTCGGACGAATGGAGGTGTCGCCGAACTCGCCGAACACGGTGCCGTCTCGCGTCGACTTCAGCATCGACCTGCGCCACCCCGACGCCGACACGCTGCGCACGCTTGGCGACCGCATCGACGCAGTCGCCTGCGAGGCGGCACGGGCCAGGCGCTGCTCGGCCGTGGTGACGCAGGTGTCCCACGTCCAGCCGACCGTGTTCGACGATGCTACGGTGTCGCTCGTGCGCAATGCGACACGGCTGCTCGGTTATCCCTGCCTAGAGATGCCCTCGGGCGCCGGGCACGATGCCATGTACCTGAGCCGGATCTGCCCGACCGCCATGGTCTTCGTGCCCTGCCTCGGTGGGGTCAGCCACAACGAGGCTGAGAGTGCCACGGCCGCCGACCTCGCCGCCGGCGCCCGCGTGCTCGCGGCCGCGCTCGTCGCGCTGGCCGATGCGTAGCGCCTTGCGCTATTCGCTTCCCTTCACCCCGAAGTCCTTGATCGCCTTCGACCAGCGCGACACTTCGGCCCCGAGGAACTTGCCGAACACTTCAGGCGACACCGGGTTCAGGTCATAGCCGCGCTCGCGCAGCAGCTGCGCCGAGGGCCCGCTGCCCGAAAGAATGCCGTTTATCGTGGCATTGAGCTTCGTCACTACTGGCCGCGGCGTGCCGGCCGGGGCCAGCATGCCGAACCAGCCGCGGATGTCGGTGCCCTTGAAGCCGACCTCGTCCAGCGTCGGCGTATCGGGCGCCTGCACGAAGCGCCTGTTCGACGTCACCGCGAGCAGCCGCAGCTTGCCGGCCTTCACCTGCGGCAGTGCAGCCCCGGGGCCGGTGAACGTGGTCTGCACCTCGTTGCCCAGGCTGGCCGCCATCAGCGGCCCGGTGCCGCGATAGGGCACGTGCGTCATGTCGAGCTTCGCGGTCGAGTAGAACAGCGCCTGTGACACGTGCGAGATCGCCGAGCCGGAACCATAGTTGTACTTCCCCGGATTTGCCTGCACCAGCTTCACGAAGTCGGCCATGGTCCTGGCCGGCACCGACGGATGCAGCGTGATCAGGTAGGGCTGCTCGACCAGGATCGCGATCGGCGCGAAGTCCTTCATCACGTCGAACGGCGGCGGCGAGATCAGCGCGGGCGAGATCACCGTGGCCGCATCGACGATGGTCAGCGTGTAGCCGTCGTTGATCGCGCGTGCGCCGATCTGGGTGCCGACCACGCCCTGCGCACCGGCACGATTGTCGATCAACACCTGCTGCCCGAGTTGCTCGGACAGCTGCGGTGCGATTGCACGCATCACGAAGTCAGTGCCGCCGCCCGGCGGGAACGGCACGATCACGCGCAGGGGCTTCACCGGATAGTCGGGCGCCGCTGCGGCGAAGGCACTGGCGGCCAGCATTGCAGACAGGCAGCAGACGCCGATGTTCAGCATGGGGGCGAGGTGCGGTTTCATGCGTGTGTCTCCGATGCTCGTGGGCGTGTATGGAACATCGCAATATAACCCGGACTCCCGCTCACCGGACCACGGGCGGCGGCAGCACGATCTGCGTCTGCGTGACCAGCGCGACCAGCTTCCCGTCCTCGTTGGTGATGCGCGTCTGCCAGACGTTGGTGCTGCGCCCGACATGCAGCGGCGTCGACTCGGCGAGCAGCACTGGCGGCTGCCCCGCGCCGAAGAAATTGGTCTTCGACTCCAGGGTCGTCGTGCGCCAGCCCGGCTCCAGGTTCATCACGGTGCCAGCCGCGCCGAGCAGGTCTGCAAAGGCCATCAGCACGCCGCCGTTGACCCGCTGGCCGCGGTTCATGTGGGTCGGGCGGATCGGCAGCCGGGCCATGATCTTCGTGCGCGTGGCCGACACCAGCTGCACGCCGAGCCGGCGCGCCGGCTGCCCGCCCATGATCAAGCCAACGCCATCGATGCCGTTCTTCCGGAACGGGGGCGCCTTCGCGACCGCGGCCGGTTTCGCGCGTGCTCCCGCGCCGGGCTTCGCCGCCGTCTTCGTCACTGTCTTCGCAACTGCCTTCGCCGCGCCCCTGCCCGCTGGCGCCTTCGCCACCGCTTTCCTGCCTGCAGCCATCTCGTCCCTGCTCCTCGTCGGTCTACATGGGCTTCACTTTTCGCAGCCCCGGACGATACCGCGTCGATGGCTTGTCTGGCGAGACCCTGCGCCGCCCGCCGTGGCGCGCGTGCCATGGCGCGCTCCACATGGCTCATAGCGACGGCTCGCTCGCACGAGACACGTCGGCGCCGATCGACACGACAGTTCGG
Source organism: Bordetella parapertussis (assembly GCA_945877995.1). Classification (GTDB taxonomy): domain Bacteria; phylum Pseudomonadota; class Gammaproteobacteria; order Burkholderiales; family CAIKXV01; genus CAIKXV01. The sequence goes on along the minus strand of CAMDXD010000225.1, from coordinate 2,353 downwards.
CGCTCTCTCAGCGGCGGCTGCGCAAGCCCCGGTAGAGGTCGAGGAAGCGGGGCAGCAGCGCCCAGGCCAGGCGCGTACGCGGCGCGCGAAGCGCACGCCAGGCCGCCCACAGTCGCAACCCGCCCCGCGCCAGGGTGACTACGCCGTGTGGCCGTATCAGGACGAACGCCATCAGCGCAGCCACGCAGGCGGCCGGATTGACCTTCAGCCAGCGCACGCCGCCAGCGGCCCGATCGAACAGCCGAAGGGGTCCCTCGAGCCCGCGCACACTGGCGGCCATCGCGTCACGCTGTGCGTCGGCGCGTGCGCGCAGCCGCTCGCGCCGCACCGCCAGAGCCAGCAACTGCTCGCCGATCATCGCGGTGCGATCGAACCGCCACGCTCGGCGGCCGGGGCTGCGGCGGACAGCGCCTCACGGTCGCGTGCGAGCGTCTCGAGCGTGGCCGCGAACAGGCTGGGCGCCACCTGTGCATGGCGACGTGCGAGCAGTGCGCACCCGCCACCGGCCAGCAGGAAGAACGCGCTGAGCAGCCCGACCGCCAGGATCGGGCTGCGATCCCAGAATGCCACGATGATCAGCAGCGCGAGCAGCACCGTGCCGGTGAACAGGCAGAACAGCGCCGCGATGCCGTACAGGACGATCGCGGCAAGCCGCCAGCCAGCCTCCTGGGCATCGGCCGACAGCAGTTGCAGCCGGGTCTGGAGGGCTGCGACCGCGTGACCAACCAGGCCGCGCAGCGACTGCAGCGCGCCCGCAGACGCCGCGCCACCGGCCTCAGTGCTGGCACCGGCACCGGCAGGATCAGTCACGGGACTGGCCGGCGATCAGCGACGGGCGATCAGCAACCCGATGATCAGGCCGACGGCAGCGCCGATGCCCACTGCAGTCCACGGCTTGTCGTGCACGAAGTCATCGGTCGCACGCGCGGCCTGCTTGGTCTTGTCCACGACCAGTGCCTCCGCATCGCGCAGCGCGAGGCGCGCCGAGCGCAGCGAATCTTCCGCCTTGGCGCGTACTTCACCGATCTTCTCGCCAGCCTGCCCGGCGGTGGCCTTGACAAGGGCTTCGGCATCGGAGACGACGGTCTTCAGGTCGACGATGAGCTTTTCGCGGTTTACGTCATTCATGGAGGTCTCTGCTTCGTTGATCGAGTCGTCAGATGAAATGAAAGGCTACCGCAAATGCAAGCCGCGGTGCAAACGAGCGCCCGGTGTGCGGTGCCGGGCGCGGGGCGCTTGCGGCGCGGGACCCGCCTTTGACCTAACATGCAGCCTCCGGCATGTGCCGGCTTCATGCGGAGAGCACCATGCTGACCCGGGGATCATTGCACCTTGCGGCGGCTGCCGTGCTGCTGGCATCCGGCGCAGGCGCGTTCGCACGACCTGTGCTGCCGGACCGTCCGGTGCGGCTGATCGTGCCCTACGCCACCGGTGGCAGTACCGACCTGCTGGCCAGGCTGGTCGCGCCGAAACTCGGCGAACGCTGGGGACAGGCCGTGATCATCGACAACCGGCCCGGCGGCAACACGATCATCGGCACGCAGGCGGTCACCCGCTCGGCCCCCGATGGCCAGACCGCGCTCATGATGGCGATCGCGCACACGATCATCCCGAACCTGTTGCCGGTGCCCTACGACCCGTTGCGCGACTTCACGCCGCTCGGCACGATCAGCCGCGGGGAACTGGTGCTGGTCGTACATCCATCGGTCGGCGCGACTTCACTGCAGGAACTGGCCGCCCTCGCAAGGGCGAAGCCCGGGCAGCTCAACTATGCATCGGCCAGTACCGGCGGTCCGCTGCACCTGGCCGGCGAACTGTTCAACATGCTGGCCGGCGTGAAGACCACCCACATCCCGTACAAGGGTGGCGGGCCGGCGATGACCGACCTGCTCGGCGGCCATGTGCAGATGATGTTCGCCGCCACCGCCGAGGCGATCCCGAACATCCGCAGCGGACGCCTGCGCGCGCTGGCGGTCTCCGGCGAGGCCCGCTCGCCGACCCTGCCGCAGGTCCCCACGTTCGCCGAAGCGGGCATGCAGGGCTTCACCGCCAAGAACTGGTTCGGCATGCTCGCACCTGCCGGAACGCCCGCGCCGGCGGTCGACCGCTGGGCCGGCGCACTGGCCGCCGTGCTGGCCGCGCCCGACATCCGCGAGCGTATGCAGGCACAGGGCATGGAACCGTGGATCTCGACGCCGACACAGTTCGGCGCGCTGTTGAAGGCCGACCTCGCTCTCTACGCGAAGATCGTGAAGACCGCCGGCATCCGGATGGAGAACTGATCCGGACGCCGGACCTCGGTCAAGAGATCGTCTGGTAGTAGAGGTTCTGCGGATGGTTGGCCTGGGCGAAG
>CAMDXD010000224.1 GCA_945877995.1 Bordetella parapertussis | reverse complement strand
CAGCACATCGAGGTCACGACCGGTGTACCAGTTGGGGTTGGCTGCTCCGGCACGTTCAGGACCGGCCTGTGGCGCGGGCTCCGCCGGCCGAGGCGCAGGCTCGACCGGCTCGCGTGGCGGCGGGGCAGGAGAAGGCTCCGGCAGAGGTGCCGCAGCCGCCATCGGCACTGCACCCGGCGCGCCCTCGAAGGGCAGGCTCGGAGCCTCCGGCTGCGCTTCGGCCAGCGCGAGCACGCCCTGTACGAGCGGGTCGGACGCCGGTGCCAGTCGTGCGGTGATCGACGCAGGCGCCTGGGCCGGACGCCGCCCACTGTCGAATCCCCAGTCGAGGCCGATCAGCAGGTGCAGCAGCAACGAAGCCACGACGAAGGCCGCGAGCCGACGTTCGCCCTGCGCCCGTGGCCAGGCGCCGCCGCGCAGATCGCCGGCACCCGCGAACCCGCTCAGCGCGACCAAGCGCCCGGGACAGCCGCCATGGCTGCGCCTACTTGCGCGGCGCCTTCGCCGCGGCCGCGATCGCCTGTTCGAGCTGCTCGACCGGGAGCGCCCCGCGCAGCCGCGTGCCGTCGGACAGGAAAATGGTCGGCGTCGACTTCACGTTGTACTTCTGGCCGAGCTTCAGCACCTCGTCGATCGGCGCCTTGCAGTTGGCCGCCGCCGGTGCGATCTTGCCGGTGGTCATCACTTCGTCCCACGCCCGCGCACGATCTTTCGAACACCAGACCGCACGCGACTTCTCCACCGAATCGGGCGGCGAGATGATCGGATACAGGAAGGTATAGATGGTCACGTCGTTCAGCTTTGCGAGTTGGCTGTGGAACTGCCGGCAGAAGCCGCAGTTGGGGTCTTCGAAGGTCGCGATCACGCGCCGGCCATTGCCCTTGACGGTCTTCACCGCCTGGGACAGCGGCAATTCGCGGAACGCGAGCGGGCCCTGCAGCCGGGCCTCGATCTCGTCGCGCCGGGCCTGGGTGATGTTGCTCCATGTCTTCGTCTCGATCAGGCCGCCGTCGACCACGAACGTGAACTTTTCGTCGGTGTAGAACACGGTACCGTCGATCACCAGTTCGAGCAGCCCCGGGAACGCGGTCTTCGTGATGCTTTCGACCTTCGCATTCGGGAACTTCTCGGCAATCGCCTTGCGGATCAGCTGCTCCTGGGCCCCCGCCGACAGCGGCAGGGCGGACAACAGCGCAAGGAGGCCGGCGGCGAGCCAGCGACAGGTTCGGAAGAGCTTCATCGGTGTTTGAGTCCGTAGGTACAGGGGCTGGAAGAGGCAACGTGCCCCCGGATCGTCGCATGCCGCCGCACCTGCGCGGCGCCAAACCGACATGCGGCGTGCCTGACCGTGCGAACGGCGGTCACTCAGTCCATAGCGGCAGCCATCAGCTCCCGCTTGAGCAAGGGCGTCCGGTCGACCCATCCCATGCCGAGGTTGCGCAGTCGGGCCGCGCCGGGCAGCGTGGACGAGAACAGCCGGAACAGACCGTCCGTCGCGAATCGCATCGTGGCGATCGGTTCAGCGCGCGCCCGCTGGTAGCGCCGCAGCAGGCCGAGGTCGCCCGGATCCGCCTGCGGACCACGCGCGCACAGCACGGTGGACAGTTCCCGGCAGTCACCGAAGCCGAGGTTCATACCCTGCCCGGCCAGCGGATGCACGGTATGCGCGGCATCCCCGACCAGCGCGACGCGCGGGCCGACCAGCTGCGACACGCGCTGCAGGCGCAGCGGGAAGCCGCAGGCGGGCGCCATCGCCCGCAGGCTGCCAGCCTCGCCGCCAGTGACCCGAGCCACCTCGCCAGCCAGCGCCTCGAGCGGCAGGCCGAGCAGCCAGGCCGCATGTGCGTCGGCACACGACCAGACCATCGAGCGCAGGTCGCCGGGCAGCGGCAGCAGCGCCAGCACCGCGTCGCCGAAGAACCACTGGCGAGCCACGCCTTGGTGCGGCACAGCGCACCGGAAGTTCGCGACCACCGCGGTATGGCCGTATTCGCGCCGTTCGACGGTAATGCCGGCCAGCTCGCGCACGGTCGATCCGGCCCCATCGGCAGCGATCACCAGCGGCGTCCGCAACGTCGTGCCGCCGGACAGGCCGACCGATGCCGTGCGCTCGCCGACACGCAGGTCGACCACCGGACCGGACATGCGGGTGACCGCATCGGCCCGGGCCGCGACCGCCCGTTCCAGCGCACGCGCGAGGTTGGACGACTCGCAGATCACCGCCAGCCGCGGCCTGCGGGCATCGTGGCTGTCGAAGCCGATGCCTGAACGGCCGTCGTCGCCGCTGACCCGCATTGCGGTCACGTCGCAGGTCCGGGTGCTGTCCACCCCCTGCCAGGCGCCGACCGCAGACAGCCATTCGATGCTGCCCGGGCTGACCGCGTAGACCCGACTGTCCCAGCCGGGCGCTGCGCCGTGCGGTGCCACCGGGCTGGCATCGGCGCCCGGTAGCGCCACCCAGCAGACGCGCAGCCCGGCCTGCGTGAGTCCCAGCACGGCGGCGGCACCGATCAGCCCGGCACCGACGACGACCGCATCGGGTCGGGATGCCGACCCTGCGGCGGAAAAAGAAACAGCCATCCTTGCGCCCTCCATTGACTCGATCGGCGGGCGAACCTAAAATCCGCACCCCCGTGGCGAATTAGCTCAGCGGTTAGAGCAGCGGAATCATAATCCGTTGGTCCGGGGTTCAAATCCCTGATTCGCCACCAAGTATTCCGGAGACCCGGTCCATTATCCAGGTCGCTCAGTTCGTCTGCCGCACGGCGTGCCACCCAGGCCGCCGCTTTGACAGTTCCTTTGTCCGGGAGCTATCCGTCGGTCCTGCCACGCCTAGGCAACGCGCCTTGCGCGCACTGCGCGGCGTCCTGCCGTTGCTCGCGCTGCTCGTCTGCATTCTGGCATCCTGCGCGGCGTTCTGGCCGGCGGAGGCCCGCGCCCAGTTGCAACGTAACCTGCCTGCGGGCGGCGTGGTCGGCGTCCTGGCTGCAAATCCGAACTTGCCGCTACCGATGGTGCAGATCGATTCCAGGGCGTTCCGCCTGGCACCGGGCGGCACCATCGTCGACCAGAACAACCGCACCATCCTGCATGCACAGATCCCCCCGCAAGCCGCGGCCTACATCCTCTTCGCCGGCAATGGCGAGATCCAGCGCATGTTCCTGCTGACGCCGGACGAACTCCAGCGGCTGCGTGCGCGCTGATCGCCCCCGCCCGCCAGGCGCCACCGGCACGTCCGCGCATGCAACCGGCGGGCCGATGACCTGCCCGCCCTCCAGCGATCGCCCCATGCAAAAACTCTACATCCGCACCTTCGGCTGCCAGATGAACGCGTACGACTCGGCCAAGATGGCTGACATCCTGCACGCCCGCAACGGTCTGGAGCAGGTGTCGGACCCCGCCGAGGCCGACGTGATCCTGTTCAACACCTGCTCGGTGCGCGAGAAGGCACAGGAGAAGGTCTTCGACGACCTCGGGCGGGTACGCGAGCTGAAGGCGGCACGACCCGGCGTGCTGATCGGCGTCGGCGGCTGCGTGGCCAGCCAGGAAGGCGAGTCGATCCTCGGCCGCGCACCCTATGTCGACCTTGTGTTCGGGCCACAGACCCTGCACCGCCTGCCCGAGATGATCGCGCAGCGACTGTCGAGCGGCCAGCCGCAGGTCGACATCTCGTTCCCCGAGATCGAGAAGTTCGACAACCTGCCGCCGGCGCGTATCGAAGGCGCCTCTGCCTATGTGTCGGTGATGGAAGGCTGCAGCAAGTACTGCAGCTACTGCATCGTCCCCTACACGCGCGGCGAGGAAATTTCGCGTCCGCTCGAAGACGTGCTGGTCGAAGTGGCAGAACTCGCGCAGCGCGGCGTGCACGAAGTCACCCTGCTCGGCCAGAACGTGAACGCCTGGCGCGGCAGCGGTGACGACGCCGACGCCGACTTCGCGGCGCTGCTCGACTGCGTGTGCGAGATCCCCGGCATCGAACGGGTCCGCTACACCACGTCGCACCCGCGCGAGTTCAGCGACCGGCTGGTCGATGCCCATGCCCGGCTGCCGAAGCTTGCCGCCCACGTGCACCTGCCGGTGCAGTCCGGTTCCGACCGGGTTCTCGCGGCGATGAAGCGCGGCTATACCGCCCTCGAATACAAGTCGATCGTGCGCCGGCTGCGCCGCGCGTGCCCGGATATCTCCATCACATCCGATTTCATCGTCGGCTTTCCCGGCGAAAGCGAGGAAGATTTCATGCACACCCTGAAACTCGCCGATGCGATGGCGTTTGACGGCAGCTTCTGCTTCGCCTACAGCGCACGCCCCGGTACGCCTGCCGCCGGGATGGCCGATGACGTGCCTGCCGACGTGAAGAACGCGCGCGTGCGCCGGCTGCAGGCACGGGTCGATACGACCGCCGCCGCGGTCAGCGAATCGATGGTCGGCAGCCTGCAGCGCGTGCTGGTGACCGGGCCGTCGCGCCGCGATCCTTCCGAACTCGCTGCCCGCACGTCGAACAACCGGGTAGTGAACTTCGCCGGCGCGGCGCGCCTCGTCGGCAGGATGATCGACATCGAGATCACCGAAGCACGCGCACACACGCTGCGCGGCGTGGTACCGGGCTCGCTGCCGCCGCAACTGCCGGGTGATCCGACCGGCGTTGCACGATGAGCGCCCGCGTCCAGAACGCCAGCACCCGGAAGGATGCGCCGCGCGCCGGCCGCAGCGAACTCCCGCGCACCCCGGGCCAGGCCCGGCCCGGCACCCTGCAGGTCTCTTTCACGCCGGTCGACAACCAGCGGCTGGCCAACCTGTGCGGCGCCCTCGACGAGAACCTGCGCGCGATCGAGCGCATCCTGTCGGTTAAGGTCGTGCGCCGCGGCGCGACCTTCTCGCTCACCGGCGAACTCGACCGCGCGCGCATCGGCCTCTCGGCGCTCAAGCGCTTCTACGCCGGCGCCGACCGCGAGGTGTCGCTGGAAGACGTGCAGCTCGGCCTGGTCGAAGCCGGGCGCCAGGGTAGCGTCGAGCCCGGCACGACCGACATGCCGGCATCACCGGCGGCGCCGGCACTGATCACCCGCCGGCACGACCTGCATGCGCGCACGCCGGCGCAACAGCAGTACCTCGAACAGATCCGCCAGTTCGACATCACCTTCGGCATCGGCCCGGCAGGCACCGGCAAGACCTATCTCGCGGTGGCCAGCGCGGTCGACGCGATCGAGCGTGACGAGGTCAAGCGCATCGTTCTGGTGAGGCCCGCGGTCGAGGCCGGCGAGCGCCTCGGCTTCCTGCCGGGAGACCTCGCGCAGAAGGTCGACCCGTACCTGCGGCCGCTGTACGACGCGCTCTACGACCTGATGGGGTTCGACAAGGTCGGCCGGCTGTTCGAGCGCAGCGCGATCGAAGTGGCACCGCTCGCCTACATGCGCGGGCGCACGCTCAACCAGTCGTTCATCATCCTCGACGAAGCGCAGAACACCACGCCCGAGCAGATGAAGATGTTCCTCACCCGGATCGGCTTCGGCACGCGAGCGGTGATCACTGGCGACGTCACCCAGATCGACCTGGCGCGCGGCCAGAAGAGCGGCCTGATCGACGCGCGCTCGGTGCTGGCCAATGTCGAGGGCATCGGCTTCACGTATTTCAGTTCGGCCGACGTGGTCCGCCATCCGATCGTCCAGCGCATCGTCGACGCCTACGAGAAGCACCAGGCCGTCGACGATACGCACTGATCCGGTGCCGCCCCCCGTCCACCGCATCGCGGTCCAGAACCCGAGCCGCAGCCGCAGGCTTCCGGATGCCGCGCGCATCGAAGGCTGGGCAAGCCATGCGCTCGGCCCGGCCGGCGGGCGCGGCGCGGTCCGTGACGCCGAGGTCACCGTGCGGTTCGTGTCGCGCACCGAGGCCGTCGCCCTGAACGAGCGCTTCCGCAGCCGCGACTACGCACCCAATGTGCTGGCTTTCCCCTACGATGCCGAGGGCGACGGGCCTGGCGTCCACGGCGACATCGCGATCTGTCCGGCGATCGTCGCCCGCGAGGCGCTGGCGCAGGGCAAGACCTTCGAGGCCCACCTCGCACACCTGGTGGTACACGGCGTGCTCCACCTGCGGGGCTACGACCACATCGAGGACCGCGACGCAGCGCGCATGGAGCACCTGGAGTCGAAGTTGCTCGTTGCGCTGGGGTTCGACGACCCCTGGGCAGCGGAGCGCCCGCAGCGTGCGACAATCCGGTTTGGCAATCCTTCATCGACTGCATGAACGACGACAGTAAACCCGGTTGGCTGACAAGGCTCGGCACACTGCTGCTGCGCGAGCCGGAAGACCGCGATCAGCTGGTCGAACTGCTGCGCAGCGCCTCCGAGCGCGAGCTGCTCGACGAAGAAGCGCTGGCGATGATCGAAGGCGTGCTCGAGGTCTCCGAGCTGGATGCCGGCGGCGTGATGCTGCCGCGCGCGCAGATCGAATTCATCGACATCGGGCACGATCCGGCGCAGATCATCCGCCAGGTGGTCGCAGCCGGACATTCGCGATTCCCGGTCATCGACGGTGGCAAGGACGAGGTGATCGGCATCCTCCATGCGAAGGACCTGCTGCGCTTCTATGCCGAAGGCGAGGGCAACCTGCGCGGGATGCTGCGGCCGGCGGTGTTCGTGCCCGAGGCCAAGCGGCTGAACGTGCTGCTGCGCGACTTCCGCCGCAGCCGCAACCACATGGCGGTGGTGGTGGACGAATACGGCGGTGTCGCCGGGCTGGTGACCATCGAGGACGTGATCGAACAGATCGTCGGCGAC
>CAMDXD010000223.1 GCA_945877995.1 Bordetella parapertussis | reverse complement strand
ATCGTGTCGACGACCGCACGGGTGCAGTTATAGACACCCTTCAGGTTGATGTCGATCACCAGGTCGAACTGCTCATCGGTCATGTTCTTGAGTTGGGCGTCCTTGACGATGCCGGCGTTGTTCACCAGCACGTCGATACGGCCAAAGGTGGACAGGACCTCGTCGACCATCTTGCGGATGGAATGCATGTCGCGAACGTCGACGATGCAGCCGATCGCCTCGCCGCCGGCGGTGCGGATGGTGGCGACGGTCTCTTCGATCAGTTCCGGCGTCAGGTCACAGACGACGACCTTGCCCCCTTCACGCGCAAACTTGAAGGCGGTCGCCTGGCCGATGCCACGCGCCGAGCCGGTGATGATTGATACCTTGTTTTCCAGGCGCACCCGAATCTCCCTTGGTCATGATCGCCGCCGCCATGGGTGTTGCGCAGCAACGTCGGAGCGCTGAAAGCCCCCGAAAAGGTCCGGATTGAGCGGCCCGGGAGAGGCCACGGCCCTCTGAACGGGTGCCCAGCTGAAATGACTTTAGCCGAATCTGCGGCGGCGCACAACCGACTATTCCCAAGCAACGATGAGGGCCTGCAGTGAAAAACAGATGCCTCTGTCGGTCATTTTAATGCTGCGCAGCATGCCGCGCGGCAACAGGCGGCCTCTACTTCGCCGCAGTGCGGCGCCTGGCCAGGCTCGGGTAGCGTTCGAACGACAGCCGTGCGACGCCCCGCGCCACCGACAGTACGGCCGGAGCACCTACCGGCAACGTCGCCTTGCGCGACCCATGGCCAAACGGCAGCCCGCTCAGCACGGGAATTTCGAGGCGCTCGCGGAAGTGCGCGACGACGCTCTCCAGGCCGTAGCCCGCGTCGTTCGACATCGCCGGGACAGGCTTGAAGCTGCCGAGAAGGATCGCGCGCTGGCTTTGCAGCACGCCCGCATGGAGCAACTGGTAGAGCATCCGTTCGATGCGGTAGGCGCTCTCGTTCACGTCCTCGAGGAACAGGATGCCACCCTTGACGGCAGGCATGTAGGGCGTCCCCGCCATCGCGGCAAGCATCGCCAGGTTGCCGCCCCACAGCCGTCCCGCGACCTGCAGCCGCCGCGGCCCCTCGACGTCGAACGACAACTGGTGCGAGGGCTGTCCGAGCACCGCGAAGAACTGCTCCAGGGTGAATGGATCGGGCGCAGTGGCGGCGAAGTCGCTCGCGCTGGGGCCGGCGAAACTGATACCACCGTGCGCCAGGTAAGCCAGGTGGAAGGCGGTGAAATCGCTGTAGCCGACCACGATCGGCCGGCGCGCCCGGATCGCGGCGAAGTCGAGACGATCGAGGAGCCGCGACAATCCATAGCCGCCGCGCGCGCTCAGCACCACATCGAGCGAACGGTCGGTGCAGAAAGACTGCAGGTCGCCCGCCCTCAGGTCGTCCGGCCCGGCGAAGCGCTGTTCACGGGCAAACACGCTCTCGCCGGCGCTCACCTGCCAGCCGCGCGCGGTGAATACGCTGGCCGCCCTGTCGACGATCCGCGGATCCGGCAGGCAGCCCGAGGGGGCGACCAGTCCGATGCGCACGGGCCGGGTCCGCCCGGCGGGCGCAACCCGTGTCCGGCCGGACAGGGCCACGTCAGTGCGTGCCATCTTGGGTGCCAGACAGCGCCTCGCCCACGAAGGCCGGAATGGTACGAGAAGCCCGGCGCCGGTCGGCGAAGAACGTCGACAACTGCTGCCCGCATTCGGGGGCGAGCACGCCCCCGGTCACCCGCGCGTGGTGGTTGAGTCGGGGCTCGCCGAACAGGTCGACGACGCTGCCGCAGGCACCGGTCTTCGGGTCACGCGCGCCGAACACCAGACGTCCGATGCGCGCATGCTGGATCGCGCCCGCGCACATCGCGCAGGGCTCCAGCGTCACCACCAGCGTGCAGCCGGGCAGCCGATAGTTCCCCAGCGCGCGCGCCGCATCGCGCAGGGCCAGCACTTCTGCGTGCGCGGTCGGGTCGTGGGTGTCCACCGGCCGGTTGAAGCCGCGGCCGACTACCCGCCCCTGCTGCAGCACGAGCGCGCCGACCGGGACCTCGCCTGCCGCGGCCGCCATCTGCGCGAGCGCCAGCGCCTCGCGCATCCAGCGCTCGTCATCCGGCTGCTGCGGATCGTGGTGTTCGGCCGGCATCGCCGGAGCTGCTGCTGCCATCGCCGGAGCGTCTGTCACCGCGCGTCCTGCCCGCTGGAAGGAGAGCAAGCATACCGCGGCCCGCGGCCAGCCGTTCAGGCAGCCGCCGCAAATGCCTGCTCGTATGCCTTCGGATCGAAGCCCACCAGCAGGTGGCCTTCGATATCGAGCACCGGCCGCCTGATCATGGACGGATGCGCGAGCATCAGCGCACGGGCGCGCGTGGCTTCGATCGTTGCTCGTTCGGCTGCAGGGACGCACTTTCGGAATGTGGTGCCGGCACGATTGAGCAACCGCTCCCACCCGATCTGCGCGCTGAAGCGGTCGAGCATGGCCGAGTCGATGCCGTCTGCCTTGTAGTCGTGGAAGCGATAGGCGATGCCCGCACCGTCGAGCCATGCGCGTGCCTTCTTCACGGTGTCGCAGTTGCGGATGCCATGCAGCGTCACGCGCGGGAAAGTCAGACCATCCAGGTTCTTGCTGCGTGTCATTGTCGAGTCCTCATCCTGCGCGTGGCACCAGCAATGCCTTGCCGATCTGTTCGCGTCGCTCGAGCCGTTCGTGCGCGAGGTGCACGTCATCGAGCGTATGGCGGCGGCTGTCGATCGGCACCCGCAAGCCGCCGCTGGCAATGGCTTCGAACAGCGCATCGGCGCGCCGCTGCACCGTTTCGGCATCGGCGAGGTGGTCGGTCAGGCGCGGGCGGGTGAGGAACAGCGAGCCCGCCTCTCCGAGTTCGATCGGGTCGAGGTCGGTGACCGAGCCCGACACGTTGCCGTAATTCACCACCAGCCCGCGCGTGCGGGTGGCGCGGAAGCTGTCGCGTAGCGTAGTGCGGCCCACCGGGTCGAACACCACGTCCACGCCCCTGCCCCCAGTGGCTGCGCGCACGTCCGCGGCGAACCTGCCCTCGCCATAGGCGAACGCCTGGTGCGCGCCCAGCGCCGTGGCGATCGCGCGCTTCTCCGCCGTGCTGGCGGTTGCAAGGACGCTCGCACCCGCGCGCGCTGCCATCTGCACCAGCCACTGGCCGATGCTGCCCGACGCGGCATGCACCAGGCAGGTCATTCCCGGTTCGAGCCGCGCGACATCGTTCACCAGGTAATGCGCGGTGCTGCCCTGAAACACGCTGGCCGCGGCAATGTCGAGTGCGGTGTCGGGCCTGATGCCAGCGAGCCGCGATTCCGGAACGCAGGCGTACTCGGCGTAGCTGCCCCAGGCGATGCACCAGGCCACCCGGTCGCCGGTGCGGATGCGATGCGTCGACGGGCCTGTCGCCACTACCTCGCCGGCACCTTCCATGCCGAGGGTGCACGGCAGCCGTACCGGATAGCTGCGCGAATCGCGGTACTTGCCCTGCCGGGTATGGATGTCCATGAAGTTGATCCCGGCGAACGCGACTTTCACCAGCACTTCGCCGGGGCCCGGCTCGGGGATGCCGATGTCGCTCAACTGCATGACTTCCGGGCCGCCGTAACGGTCGATCGTGATGGCCTTCATGCTGGACATGGGTGATTTCAGTCTCTGTCTGGCAGGCGGAGGCTCAGCGGCCAGTCTCGCGCTGCAGTTCCTGCATCGCGCGCTCGATCAGCCACTCGACCGGGTTTCTGTTTCACTGCCGAAGTCATCGAGTCCCCATCGAGACAATGCTGCCCTTACGCCATTGTCCAGCGCGCCGGAGTGGCGCACCGACTGGCCGCTCCGGTCCTTGCGGCGCTACCATCACTGTCCCCGCAATGATAACCGGCTCGCTGCCCCTGTCCCGGGAAGGTCCGGCCAGCGGCCGCGTGCCGCCGCCGCTGGCCGGACCTGCGGCGGCGCTGTGCTATCCTCAAGGTATGATTGATAATTTTCTGCACCCCGCCCGCGTCGCTGTATCAATGCCTGGCTTTGTCGCCGGTGCACCCGGGCGGTCGAGCGCGCAGTCGGCGATGGGCGGCAGGCATGAAATCCCCCTCGCCTGCGGTCCTTAAACGGTGCCCTTCCTGATCCAGTCGCGCGGCGCCTACTACTCAGCCTGAGCAGCAGTGCCGTGTGCACTGACAGACCGTCGGCGCCTGCTCCTGCCCGACGCGGGATAGCTGCGGCGCCCGTGCGGGATGGCGCGTCGTGCGACGCTGAGCGGTCCGGCGCCTGTCGCACGCGAAACCCTCTCCTTCCTCCCGTTGCACTGACGCACAGGTTGTCCGCCATGTACCCCACGACTCCAGAAACTGCCCTGTCCCGATCGCCATCCCTGCTGCGCCGCGTACTGGGCGGCGCGGGTGTCCTACTGTTCGCGCTGGCGCTGACCAGCACCGCGGCCCTCGCGCAGTCCGTGTTCCGCGTGACCACGATCCCGGAGGAAGCGGCGAGCGAGCAGTTGCGCAAGTTCGCGCCGTTGGTGAAATACCTCGAACGTCAGCTCGGCATGAAGGTCGAGTTCACGCCCGTCACCGACTACCCCGCAGCCGTCGAAGCCCTGGTCAACAAGCAGGTGGAGATGGTCTGGTTCGGTGGCTTCACCTTCGTGCAGGCGAGGATCCGGTCCGGCGACAAGGTGATCCCGATCGCGCAGCGCGAAGAGGATTCGCAGTTCCGGTCGGTGTTCATCACGCTTGCCGGGTCGGGCATCAAGTCGCTCGCCGACCTCAAGGGTCGCAACGTCAGCTTCGGCTCGCAGTCGAGCACGTCAGGCCACCTGATGCCGCGCAACTTCCTGCTCGAGGCTGGCCTCAACCCGGATCGCGACTTCAAGCGTATCGCCTACTCGGGCGCCCATGATGCGACCATCGCTTCGGTCGTCACCGGCCGTGTCGACGCCGCCGCGCTAGACATCACGGTTTGGCGCAAGTTCGTCGAAGAGAAGAAGGTCGACCTGTCGAAGGTGGAGGTGTTCTACACGACACCCGCCTATTTCAACTACAACTGGTCGGTCCATGCCGACATGCCGGCGGCGTTGCGCGAGCGAGTGACCAAGGCACTGCTCTCACTGAACCCAGCAGATGCCGAAGGCAAGGAGATCCTCGGGCTCGCGCGCGCGGCGCGCTTCATCCCGACCCAGGCATCGAACTACAAGGGCCTGGAGCAGGCGGGCCGCAGTGCCGGTCTCATCAAGTAGCGTGCGGGGGGCAGCAGTGGCCGGGCTGGCAGTGACGCTCGACGGCCTCGAAGTCCGGCATCCCGCGGCGCCCGCACAGGTACCTGCGGCGCTTCGCCCGCTATCGCTGGAGATCGAGGCCGGAGAGCAGGTCGCGGTCATCGGCCCGTCGGGGGCAGGCAAGACGACGCTGCTGCATGCGATTGCGTGTGCACTGCGCCCTTCATCGGGCCGGCTTCGCCTGGATGCCCTTGACCCCTGGTCGCTGCCGGTGCGCCAGTTGCAGCGCCTGCGCGGTCGGCTCTTTCTCGCACCGCAGGTGCCGCCGCTGCCGCCGCGCCAGCGCACGGTGACCGCGCTGCTGGCTGCGCGGTTGCCGGTCCTTTCGCTCTGGTCTAGCCTGCGCTCACTCGTGTATCCCGCGGGGGTGGCGCAGGCGCATGCCGCGCTTGCGCGCTTCGACCTGTCGGACAAGCTGTGGACGCGCGTCGATCGCCTGTCCGGCGGCGAGCGCCAGCGGGTCGGGCTGGCGCGCGCGCTGCTCGCGCCGGCCGGGCTGTGGCTGGTCGACGAGCCACTGTCGGCCCTCGACCCCACGCGAGCGAGGATGGTGATAGAGACCCTCACCGGCGAGGCGAGCCTGCAGGGCGTGACCCTGCTCGCCACGCTGCACCAGGTCGACGTGGCGATCGCATCCTTTCCGCGCATCATCGGCCTGCGCAACGGCGAACTCGCGTTCGACCTGCCCTCGGCCGAAGTGACACGGGAGCACCTGCTGCAGCTGTATGCGCAATTCGAACATGAACTCGCTGGAGCGCCGCCGGTGTCGGCGGTGCCCGCAGAGGTGGCCGTGCGCCCGACGCCGGTCGTGGCCTGCCGTTGATGGCAGGCGCCGGGGTGGCACCCTCACTGCGCGACCCCGCGTGGAGCGGGCGGGTGTTCTGGACGCTCGCCGGCGCGGCGCTGCTGGTGCCGATGCTGTGGGCAACCGAGTTTCGCCCGTGGATCCTGTTCGAGCCCGAGAGCGTACGCTCGACCCTGCGGTTCCTGTCCGACTTCTTTCCGCCGCATTCGGACGCAGCCTTCCTCAAGATGGTCGCCTACGAAACGTGGCGTACTGTCGCGATCGCTACCTGCGGCATGGTGCTCGCGCTGGCCCTGGCGATCCCGATGACGCTGGCCTCGACCACCGTGCTGTCGGTCTCCGCCCTTCCCGGTCGGATGCATGCACTGCCCTTCCTGGTGCGCCAGGCGATCCGCTGGCTGCTGATCGTGCTGCGCAGCGTGCCGGAGCTGGTGTGGGCGCTGGTCTTCGTCCGCGTGGTCGGCCTCGGGCCGACTGCCGGGGTGCTTGCGATCGCGCTCACCTATGCCGGCATGCTCGGCAAGGTATACGCGGAGGTCCTCGAGAGCGGCGATGCGCATGCCACGACGACGCTGCTGCGTAACGGGTCGAGCCGCACCGGCGCATTCCTGTATGCGCTGCTGCCGACCAATGCAGCCGAGCTCACCAGTTACACCGTGTACCGCTGGGAGTGTGCGATACGATC
>CAMDXD010000222.1 GCA_945877995.1 Bordetella parapertussis | reverse complement strand
CCGCGGCCAATCGCCGGCTCGGCATGCGCGTGCTGCGCGAGGCGATGGAACAGACGACCATCCTGACCAGCTTCGCCATCTTCATCCTGATCGGCGCGACGATCTTCACGCTGGTGTTCCGCGGGCTCGATGGCGACCTGTGGGTCGAGCACCTGCTGACCGGCCTGCCAGGCGGGCAGACCGGCTTCCTCGTTTTCGTGAACGTGCTGATCTTCCTGCTGTCGTTCTTCCTCGACTTCTTCGAGATCGCATTCATCCTGCTGCCGCTGCTCGGCCCGGTCGCCGACAAGCTGGGCATAGACCTGGTCTGGTTCGCGGTGCTGATCGCGGTGAACATGCAGACCTCGTTCATGCATCCGCCGTTCGGCTTCGCGCTGTTCTATCTGCGCAGCGTCGCGCCGCCGTCGATCAGGACCACCGACATCTATCTCGGCGCGATTCCGTTCATCATCATCCAGCTGATCATGGTCGGGCTGCTGATCGCCTTCCCCGGGATGGTGCTGAACTTCACGAAATAGACAGGGTCACTTCTTCGCGGGAGGCGGAGCACCCAGCGGATTGCCGAGCACGAAGCTGTCGAAGCTCAGGTCGGCGGTGCGATGCCAGGTGTGCTGGGCGTCGCGGAACGCCCGCCAGTTCGCGTAGATCTTCGCGAACGACGGGTTCTTCGCCGCTTCCTCGTCGTAGATCTGGAATGCCGCTTTCTGGGCCGCGGCCATCACGTCTGGCGGGAATGGCCGTACCTGTACGCCGGTCTTCTGTATGCGGGCGAGCGCCGGCGGATTCTTCGCGTCGTACTCGGCCAGCATGTTGACGTTGATCTCGGCCGAGGCGACGTCGATCGCCTGCTGAAACTCGCGCGGCAATTTCTCCCACTCCTTCAGGCCGACATACATCGACAGCTGCGCGCCGCCCTCCCAGAAGCCGGGGTAGTAGTAGAACTTGGTGACCTTGGCGAAGCCGAGCTTCTCGTCGTCATACGGGCCGACGAACTCGGTGGCATCGATCGTGCCGCGCTCCAGCGACGAGTAGATGTCGGCCGGGGCGATCACCTGCGGCAGCACGCCGATGCGCGCGAGCATCTCGCCGGCGAGGCCGGGGATGCGGAAACGCAGGCCCTGCATGTCCTTCAGCGTGCGTATCTCGCGCCGGAACCAGCCGCCCATCTGGGTGCCGGTGTTGCCCGCCGGGAAGTTCATCACGTTGAACTCGCGCATCACCTCGCGCATCAGTTCGAGGCCGCCGCCGTAATACATCCAGGCGTTCTGCTGGCGCGCATTCAGGCCGAACGGCACGGCAGTGTCGAAGGCGAGCGCGCGGTTGCGGCCGATGTAGTAGTAGCTCGCAGTATGGCCCATCTCGATGGTGCCGTTCTGCACTGCGTCGAGCACCTGCAGGCCGCCGACGATCTCGCCAGCGGCGAACGGGCGGATCTGGAAGCGTCCGCTGGTCAGCCGGTCGATGCGCTCGCAGAACATCTGCGCGGCGCCGAACAGGGTGTCGAGGCTTTTCGGGAAACTCGACTGCAGCCGCCAGCGCACCGAGGGGCCGGACTGGGCGATGGCCGGCGCCGCGACCGCGGCGGTGGCCGACGCGGCAGCGCCCTGCAGGAAAGCGCGGCGGTGGCGGCGCACGACGGCCGCGCTGCCCTCGGTGGCAGCCGCCGTGCCAGGGCTGGCTGCATTCAACGTGCTGCCGTCGCCTGTCGCGCGGCCGTCGGTCATCCCGCCTGCATCCCTGCCGCCGTCACTGCTGCTCCTGCCTCGCATGCCCTTCTCCTCGTTCCGGGTTCTGTGCCCTGTGCGGTCCTGCCGGGCGTGGTCACCCGGTTGCCAACGGGAGTGTAGCCACAAGCCCTTCCGGCCGCCAACGGCTTATGATCGCGCATGACTGAACCCACCGCCGCCTGGATCGACACCGCTGCGGGCCTGTCGGCCCTGCTCTCCCGCCTTTCCGGATCGACGCGCGTCGGGCTCGACACCGAGTTCATGCGAGTCAACACCTTCTGGCCGGATCTCGCGCTGGTGCAGTTGCAGGCCGACGGCCCGCCGGCGCTGATCGATCCGATCGGCTGCGCAGGCCTCGCACCGCTCGCACCGCTGCTCACCGACGCCGGATGCGTGAAGATCATGCACAGCGCGAGCGAGGACCTGGTCGCGCTGGCGCCGGTCGCGGGCGCGCCGATCGCCGCGCTGTTCGACACGCAGATCGCCGCGGCGTTTGCCGGCCTGGGACCCGGCATCGGCTACCAGCGGCTGGTGCAGATGCTGCTCGATGTCGAGATCGGCAAGGGCGAGACCCGCTCCGACTGGCTGCAGCGGCCGCTGACCGAGCAGCAGAAGCTGTATGCGGCGATCGACGTGGTGCACCTGCCGGCGATGCACGACCTGCTGTCGGCGAAGCTCGAGCAACGGCGCATGGCGGCATGGTTCCAGGAAGACTGTGACCGGCTTGCTGCAGGACCGGCTCCAGACGACGAACTGCACCTGCCGTTCACCGCGCTATGGAAGTCCTCGCCCGAGGTGCAGGCACGTCTGCGCCGGCTGCTGCGCTGGCGCGAAGCACTGGCGCGCCGGATCAACCGTCCGCGCGCCTGGATCTTCGACAATGCACTCGCCACCTCCCTCGTCGAGACGCCGCCCGCCGACACCGATGCGCTGGCGTCACGGATGCGCGGACAGCGCAGCTTCCCGAAGCGCGAACTGCTGCCGTTGTTCGAACTGCTGGCTTCGCCTTTGAGCGAGGAGGAGCTCGAGCTGCCACCGATCCCACCGCCTATCCGTGGCGAACCGGCCCAGCTGCTGGCGCAGGTCCGTGACAAGGTCGCGGCCCGGGCGACCGAGCTGGACCTGCCGCCGGCGCTCCTTTGTCCACGACGACTGCTGGAAGCATGGGTACGGGGCGACCAGTCGCCTGAGCTTGCCGGTTGGCGCGGCCAGGCATTGGGTGACCTTCTGGATCGTTGAGCGCCGGCGGGCGATGCGACGCATGGTGGACTCCGCAGCTGCCGCAAGGACGGGACATTGGTAGACAGGTAGAGACACTCGCCGCTTTCGTCGCAGGGACACGCTTCGAGGACATCCCGGAGCGGATACGCCGGCACGCGAAGCTGGTTGTGCTCGACACGCTGGGCGTGATGCTCGCGGGCTCGCAGCGGCCGGAGGTGAGGCAGTTGCGTACCGCGCTGCTGGCAGCCCCCGGCGACGGCCCATCGGGCCCGTCCACGGCGTATGCCATGGGCTTTCCGACCGGCGACCCTGCTCGGCGCCTCGGCTGCCGGTGCGCGGCTGCGCGGGCTGGATGCGGCAACCACCAGCCTTGCGCTGCGACTGGGCGCGACGCTGATGCTCACGCCGAGCTACACCGATGCGATCTCCGGCGCGACGGCGCTCAACGTGGCTGGCGGCATGTGCTCAGCGCGGACGGCGCGCGACGGGTGGAGGGGGCGGTGGATGCGGTGGAGGATTGGGAGGATGTCGCAGGGTTCGCGGCGCTGTTGCGGCAGGCGTCCCTCTAGGGAGCGACGCGAAAACCCTGGGGTCTGCCCCCCGTGGGGTCAGACCCCAGCCTTGCCGGGCTCAGCCGAAGTCGCGCGAGGTGGTCACCAGCCGACCGAGCAGCCGGGTGTCGTCGACCAGCCGGCCGGCGACCAGGTGCACCACCTCGCCTTCACGCTGCACATGGCCGTACACGGTCATCAGGCGCGAACCGAGCAGTTCGCGCCGCTGCTTCTCGACGATCGTCGGCCAGACCACGACGTTGATGTGGCCGGTCTCGTCCTCCAGCGTCACGAACACCACGCCGCTGGCGGTGGACGGACGCTGGCGGCAGGTGACGATGCCGCAGGCGCGGATCACCTGGCCGTTGCGCGCGGCACGCACCGCGTCGGCGGTGGACAGGCGGCGCCCGGCGAGCATCGGCCGCAGCAGCGCGAGCGGATGCCGGCGCAGCGTCAGGCCGAGCGTCGAGTAGTCGAGCATCACGTCCTCGCCTTCGGTGGGCGGCAGCAGCGAGGCCTGCACCGCATCGCGCGGTGCGCGCGTCAGCGGCGTGTCGGCTTCCAGCGCCAGCGCCTGCCACCAGGCCTCGCGCCGGTGCCCGGCCAGCGCGCGCAGGGCATCGGCCGCGGCCAGTGCGTTCACGTCGGCACGCTGCAGCGCCGCGCGCCGCGCGAGGTCGTCGAGGTCGGCAAACGGCAACTGCCCGCGCACGGCCACCAGCCGCGCCGCGCCGGCTTCGGACAGGCCCTTCACCATGCGCAGGCCGAGGCGCAGTGCAGGTGCACGCGCTCCCGTAGCGTCGATCCCGTCGCCCTCCAGCACGCAATCCCAGCCGCTCACGGTCACGTCTGGCGGCAGCACCTGCACGCGATGCCGCTTCACGTCCTGCACGATCTCGGATGGCGAATAGAAACCGAGCGGCTGCGCGTTCAGCAGGCCACAGGCGAAAGCCGCCGGATGATGGCACTTGAGCCAGCAGGACACATAGACCAGCAGCGCGAAGCTCGCCGCATGCGACTCGGGGAAGCCGTATTCGCCGAAGCCCTGGATCTGCCGGAAGATCTGTTCGGCATAGTCGGCGCTGTAGCCGCGTGCGAGCATGCCGGCGAGCAGCTTGTCGCGGAACGGTTCCAGGCCGCCCTTGCGTCGCCAGGCCGCCATCGCACGGCGTACCCGGTCGGCCTCGCCAGCGCTGAAGCCGGCGGCCACCACCACCAGCTGCATCACCTGCTCCTGGAAGATCGAGATGCCGAGCGTGCGCTCGAGCACGCCCTTCACCGCCTCGGATGGATAGGTGACCGGCTCGAGGCCCTGCCGGCGGCGCAGGTAGGGATGGACCATGCCGCCCTGGATCGGACCCGGCCGCACGATCGCCACTTCGATCACGAGATCATAGAAGCATCTGGGCTTCAGCCGCGGCAGCATGGTCATCTGCGCCCGCGATTCGATCTGGAACACACCGATGGTGTCGGCGCGCTGGATCATCGCGTAGGTCCGGGCGTCCTCGGCCGGGATGTCCTGCAGCCGCCAGGGCCGGCTGGGGTCCCGGCCGGGCTCCACACCGAACGCGTTCAGTGCATCGAGCGTACGGCGGATGGCGGTCAGCATGCCGAGCGCGAGCACGTCGACCTTCAGTAGTCCGAGCGCGTCGAGGTCGTCCTTGTCCCACTGGATCACGGTGCGGCCGTCCATCGCCGCGTTCTCGACCGGCACCAGCCGGGTCAACCGGTCGCGCGCGATCACGAAGCCGCCGCTGTGCTGCGACAGGTGGCGCGGGAAGCCGACCAGTTGCTGCGCGAAGTCGACCACCTGCCCGACCCGTGGATTGCCGGGATCGAAGCCGGCCTCGACCAGCCGCTCGTCCTGCACCTGCTTGCCGTCCCACCAGGCGATGGTCTTCGCCAGCCGGTCGACCTGGTCGAGCGACAGCCCGAACGCCTTGCCGACGTCGCGCAGCGCCGAGCGCGGCCGGTAGGTGGCCAGTGCCGCGGTGAGCGCGGCGCGGTCACGGCCGTACTTTCGGTAGATGTACTGCATCACCTCTTCGCGCCGCTCGTGCTCGAAGTCGACGTCGATGTCCGGCGGCTCGTTGCGCTCCTTCGAGATGAAGCGTTCGAACAACACCTGCATCCGGCCCGGGTCGACCTCGGTCACGCCCAGCGCGTAGCAGACTGCGGAATTGGCCGCCGACCCGCGCCCCTGGCACAGGATGCCGCGGCCGCGCGCGAAGCGCACGATGTCGTGCACGGTCAGGAAATAGGCTTCGTAGCCGAGGTCGGCGATCAGCGCGAGTTCATGCTCGACCAGCTTCAGCACATGGCCGGGCGTGGTCTCCGGATAGCGCTCGCAGAGGCCCTCGAAGGTGAGCCTTCGCAGCCAGCTCGCCGCCGTCTCGCCCTCGGGCACCAGTTCGCGCGGATACTCGTAGCGCAGTTCGTCGAGCGAGAAGGTACAGCGCCCTGCGATCTCGACCGACTGCAACAGCAGTTCCGGCGGATACAGGCGGGCCAGCCGTGCGATCGGACGCAGGCAGCGCTCCGCGTTGACCAGTACGCGCTGGCCGAGCTCGGCCAGCGGTAGCCCCTCGCGGATCGCGGTCAGTACATCGTGCAAGGCCTTGCGCTCGCGCCGGTGCATCTGCACCGCGCCGCAGGCGACCAGCGGCAGGCCGGGCCCGGCGTCCTGCCCAGCGCCGGCCGCGAGTTGCAGCGCGCGCTCGAGCAGCGCGCCGTCGTCCGGCCCCTGCGCCAGCACCACGCCGATCCAGCAGGCCCCCGGGAAGGCATTGCCGATCATCGCCAGCGATTCGTCGCCGCCGGACGCAGCCACGGCCGATGCCGGCAAGACGACCGCCAGGCAATGCGGCACCCCGCGCGCGAGGTCTGCCAGTTGCAGGCGATAGCTGCCCTTGGCCATGCGGCCCCGGGCGAGGCTGATCAGTTCGCAGAGATTGCCGTAGCCGTCGCGGTTGCAGGCGAGCAGCAGGATGCGTTCGATCGACGGGCAATCGGCGATCGCGAACTGCGCCCCGATGACCAGGTGCAACCCGCATTCCTTCGCGGCCAGGTGGGCGCGCACCACACCGGACACCGAGCATTCATCGACGATCGCCAGCGCGCGATAGCCGAGCGCCGAAGCCTGGGCGACCAGTTCCTCGGGATGCGACGCACCGCGCAGGAAGGTGAAGTTGGAGAGCGCATCGAGCTCAGCGCAGGCCGGCAGCATGGCGGGTCTGCGGTCATGCGAACAGGCCGTGCAGGTACCAGCGCGACGGATCGACCGGCTCGCGGTAGATCCAGCAGGCTTCAC
>CAMDXD010000221.1 GCA_945877995.1 Bordetella parapertussis | reverse complement strand
GCGACCCGGGCCGCGCCCGGCCCGGACACCCGTACGATTCCTACCCCTGCGCGGCCCGGGGCCGTCGCGATGGCCGCAATCGTGTCAGCGCTTGCCCGCATTGGCCGGCTTGGCCGCATCCGTCTCGATCTGGCGCGTGATGTACCACTGCTGCCCGATCGACAGGATGTTGTTCACCAGCCAGTACAGCACCAGGCCAGCGGGGAAGTAAAAGAAGAACAAGCCGAAGATGAACGGCATGACCTTCATGATGCGCGCCTGCACCGGGTCCGGCGGCTCGGGCGACAGACGCATCTGCACGACCATCGAAGCGGCCATCAGCATCGGGAGCAGACCGACTGGCATGTTCAGGAGAGGAAGCGTCCCAAACAGGGTATCTGGTGCCGAAAGATCGATGATCCAGCCGAAGAACGGCGCATGGCGCAGTTCGACCGAGCCGAGCAGCACCCAGTACAGCGCGATGAACACCGGGATCTGCACCACGATCGGCAGGCAGCCGCCGAGCGGGTTGATCTTCTCGGTCTTGTACAACTCCATCATCGCCTGCTGCAGCTTCTGCCGGTCGTCCGGATACTGCTCCTTGATACGCTGCAGCTTCGGTGCGACCACGCGCATCTTGGCCATCGACCGGTAGCTGGCCGCCGAGAGCGGGAAGAATGCCAGCTTGATCAGCACCGTCAGCAGGATGATGGCCACGCCCCAGTTGTGCACCAGCGCGTACAGCCATTTGAGTACCCAGAACAGCGGCGAGGCGAAGATCGTGAACAGGCCGTAGTCGACGGTGAGGTCGAGCCCGGGCGCGATCTGGCCGAGCTTCTCCTGCTCCTGCGGGCCGCTGTAGAGCGGTACCTGGATCACGGCTGTCGCCCCTGGGGCGATCGCTGGCACCGGCAGCACTGCGCCGGCGGCGAACAGGCCATTGGCGAGCGGCTTGGCGAAGTATTCGCGCGGCTGCTTCGGCCCGGGCAGCCAGGCTGTGACGAAGTAGTGCTGGACCATGCCCACCCAGCCGTTGTCGGCCTGGGTGACGAACTTGGCCTTCTTCTTCTCGATCTCGTCGAACGACACCTTCTCGTACTTGCCGTCGTCGGTATAGACCGACACGCCGGTGTACGTTGGCACGAACCAGGAGTCTCCGACCGGCACCGACCGGTCGCG
Organism: Bordetella parapertussis; assembly: GCA_945877995.1. Lineage (GTDB taxonomy): Bacteria > Pseudomonadota > Gammaproteobacteria > Burkholderiales > CAIKXV01 > CAIKXV01. Next base: position 5,652 of record CAMDXD010000221.1, on the reverse strand, counting down.
TATCACCTGGAAGTAGGCAAAGGGCGACTGTGCTTCCGCGCGTGCGTTGGTCACTTCATAGGCCACGTCGATCAGGTAGCTGTCGCGCTTGAAGGTGAGCCGCTTGATGACCTTGAAGCCTTCGGTCCCGAGTGCTTCGAGCTTCACCACCAATTCGCTCTGGCCATCTTCGAGCTTGAGCGGACCGGGCAGCAGGCGGTACTTCGTGAGGTGCGTCGGCAGGCCGGGCCCGATCAGGCCGCTCTGCGCGACGTAGGTGTGCTGGGCCGTTTCATCGAGCAGCACGAAGTTACGGTCGTAGGCGTAGGTCTGCTTGTGCTTGAGAAGTTCGACGCGGCGCAGGTCGCCACCAACGGTATCGAGTTCGATCTTCGCCAGATCGGTCTCGATGCGGATGCGTTAGCCACCCGGCAATGCACCGGTCGGCGCTGCGGGCGCGGCACCGGTCGCGTTGGGCACTGCCGCCGTCGCAGACGACGCTGCAGCGATCGTCGGTGCGCCCGGTACAGGAACGGTAGGCGCCGCCGCGCCCTTGCCATCGGTGGCTGCCGAACCTGGGGCGCCAGCAACTTCCGCGGCCGGGGGACGCTGGGCCTTGGTCCAGGCGTCCGCCAGCATCAGGACCGAGAAAGCGAAGATGAAGAACAGGACCAGCTTGCGGGTATCCATGCGACGCTCGGGAACCTTTACAGTGCGGAATCGCCGCCCGGCGCCTGCCGTGCGGATGCCGGGACGAAACGTGGGGCCGGCTCCCTCGCCTCGGGGCGACCGGTCGGATCAGGCACCGGGTCGAAACCGCCCGGATGCCACGGGTGACACTTGCATAGCCGGCGGGCGGACAACCAACCACCCCGCACGGCGCCGTGAGTATGCAACGCCAGCGTTGCATATTCCGAACATGACGGCATGAATCGGCACCTCGGGCCGAGCAACGGGCTCAGGAAGTAGCGGTAGAACCGGAGCAGTCCGATTGCGATGCGTACCATGCGGCGACATCCTCGAGCCGGGTGCAGACTTCACTGGCGGCCCGATCGACCCCGGCCCCGGGTTTGCCGCGCAACCGGACCACCACCTGCAGTCCGGGCAATGCAGCCAGCAAAACACGAAAGCGTCCACGGATACAACGCTTGAAGCGGTTGCGATCGACCGCCCTGCGCAGCGCCTTGCGTCCGACAACGAAACCCAGCATGCCAAGGGTTGCGGCCGGGTTGCAGCGGACATGGATCGAGCAATCGGGTGTAGACCAGCGTACCCGGCTGGCCATCACCCCGCGGAATTCGTGCTCTCCGAGCAGGCGGTGCGGACGGGCCAGCATCTGATTCTTTCACGCGCACAGGGGCCGGGCATCGCCTGGGCCTTGCCGAAAGCCGGCGTCTGCGGCCGGCCAGCCTGCGGGAGCAATCCTCAGACGGCGAGGCGCGCGCGGCCCTTGCGACGGCGGGCGCGCAGGATAGCCTGCCCGGCAGGCGTCGCCATGCGGGCGCGGAACCCGTGGGTGCGCTTGCGGCGCACGACTGAAGGCTGGTATGTGCGTTTCATTGGAATAGGTCTCGGCGAAAAAGCCTTTGATTAAACGAGTTACCACTGCCGGTGTCAAGCCTCCCGGTAAAAGGGGGCGTATGACGCAGGGTCACCCGATGGAAAAGCGCTGTGGATAACTCATCCGCGGATGGTAGAATCCACGGTTCCGCCAGCGCTTGCGTCGAGTCCTTCAACAGGGGTACGGCAGGTTGCTGCAACGTCGCCGAGAACCCCGATACCAATGTCCGAATTCTGGTCCGATTGCCTGTCCCTGCTGAAACAGAAGCTGTCCGTTCAGCAATATGACGCGTGGATCCGACCACTGTCTGCCCGGGAAGCCGACGGGAAGATCCTTGTCACCGCACCGAGCCGCAAGGCGCTCGAATGGGTGAAAGAGCAGTACCTGCCCGACATTCAGAAGTTTGCCGAGCAGCGCGGCGATCTGCTGGTGATCGAAATCGATGTCGGCTCGCGCAAGACTGCCATCGATGACCCCACCGATGGGGCAGCCCTGCGCGAACCTGCCGCAACCACCTCGATGCTGGTCGAACCCGCGTTGTCGCCGCGCCCCACCGGCGGCCTCGGTAGCACGACCGATCCGACGCTCGCGCAGACCATCGGAACGCTGAGCGACGGCTTCACCTTCGACAACTTCGTGACCGGCAAGGCCAACCAGTTCGCCCGAGCCGCAGCCCTGCAGGTCGCCGAGAATCCCGGTCGCGCCTACAACCCGCTGTTCCTGTACGGCGGCACCGGGCTGGGCAAGACCCACCTGGTGCAAGCGATCGGCAACTTCGTGCACGAACGCAATCCGTCGGCTGTGATCAGATACATCCATGCCGAGAAGTATGTGTCGGATGTGGTACGCGCCTACCAGAACAAATCGTTCGACGCGTTCAAGCGCTTCTACCATTCGCTCGACCTGCTGCTGATCGACGACATCCAGTTCTTCTCCGGCAAGAGCCGCACCCAGGAAGAGTTCTTCTACGCGTTCAACACGCTCACCGACCAGCGCAAGCAGATCGTCATCACCTGTGATACCTACCCGAAGAAGATCGAGGGCATGGACGACCGGCTGCTGACCCGCTTCGCCTGGGGCCTGACGGTCGAGATCGAGCCACCCGAACTCGAGATGCGCGTGGCCATCCTGCTGAAGAAGGCCGCTGCAATCGACATGGACCTCTCAGAAGAGGTGGCCTTCTTCGTCGCCCGGCATTTCCCCTCGAATGTGCGAGAACTCGAAGGTGCACTGAACCGAATTCGCGCCTATTCTCGTTTCAATGCCTGTGCGATCAGCATCGATTCTGCGCGCGATGCGCTGCGCGATATCCTGGCCGTGACCATGCGGCAGGTCTCGATCGAACAGATTCAGAAGGCTGTCGCCGACTACTTCAAGATGAAGGTCTCAGAAATGCATTCCAAGCGCCGCTCGCGCGCCGTGGCGCGCCCGCGCCAGGTCGCGATGGCGCTGGCCAAGGAACTGACCACGCACTCGCTGCCGGACATCGGTGGCGCTTTCGGCGGCCGCGATCACACCACCGTGCTGCACGCCTGCCGGCAGATCGCCCGGCTACGTACGATCGACACCGAACTGGCCCGTGACTACCAGACCCTGCTCCAGCAGTTGCGCCATTGACCGCCGGCAAACCCTGCGGGCTTCCTGTGGACAGAATCTGTCAGGAATGGCCAGATCAAAAGTTATCCACATTCGTATACAGCTTGTTCTGTTTTCCTCAACAGCAGCAGATTGACGGCAACTCCGCGACTGGCCGTGATCGAGGCCGGTTATCCCCCGTTTTCACGCGCCTTATCTATCAGTCTTATTCATATACCCTATGAAACTACTCAATATAGCTCGCGACACGCTGTTGAAACCCCTGCAGGCGGTGACCGGCATCGTTGAGCGCCGGAATACGTTGCCGATCCTGTCCAACGTACTGCTCGAAGTCGACGGCGACCGGCTGAGTCTGCTCGCCACCGACCTCGAGATTCAGGTCGCGACCAGCATCCTGGTCGAAGGCAAAGGCAAGTTGGAAAAGCAGGGCGTCACAGTGTCGGCGCGCAAACTGCTCGATATCCTGCGAGCGCTGCCCGATTCGGCGCAACTCGAACTCGAGGCAAAGGAAGGCCGGCTGCAGGTCAGCGCCGGCAAGAGCCGCTTCAACCTGCAGACCCTGCCGGCCGATGACTTCCCGAAACTGGCCGCGTTCGAATCGACGCAGCCGGGCATTACGCTGCACCAGACTGCGCTGCGTGCGCTGCTGAACCGTGTGCAGTACGCGATGGCCCAACAGGACATCCGCTACTACCTGAACGGCCTGCTGCTCGAAACCGACCAGACGACCCTGAAGGCGGTGGCTACCGATGGCCATCGGCTGGCCTACACCAGCCTCGAACTGCCCGAGACGCTCGACAAGCGCGAGTCGATCCTGCCGCGCAAGGCGGTGCTCGAACTGTCGCGCCAGCTCGAATCGAGCGAATCGCCGGTCACCATCGAATTCGGCGCCAACCAGGTCCGCTTTCGCTTCGGCGAGATCGAACTGATCAGCAAGGTGATCGACGGGCGTTTCCCCGATTACACCCGCGTCATCCCCACCCATTACCAGGATCATTTCCAGATCGAGCGCACGGTGCTCGGCAGCGCGCTACAGCGGGCGGCCATTCTTTCGAACGAGAAGTTCCGCGGCGTGCGCTGGGTACTCACCGCCAACAGCCTGCGTATCGTCTGCACCAACAACGAGCAGGAAGAAGCCGAAGAAGAACTCGAGATCGAATACGCCGGCGCGGCCCTCGATATCGGCTTCAACGTCACCTACCTGCTCGATGCGCTCAACAACGTCGAGTGCGACACGGTGGTGTGTTCGCTGGGTGATGCCAACAGCAGTGTGCTGATCACCCATGCCGAAGACGCGAGCTTCCGCTATGTCGTGATGCCGATGCGTATCTGAAGCCGTCTCAGTCGTACCCACGGGCCGCCCGGCCCGACAGTCAGCACAGGACTCAACGATGATCTCCCCGGACACGAACTCGACCTACAACTCGGAAAGCATCAAGGTGTTGCGCGGCCTCGAGGCCGTACGCAAGCGTCCGGGCATGTACATCGGAGACACCAGCGACGGGACCGGGTTGCACCACATGGTGTTCGAGGTAGTCGACAACGCCGTCGACGAGGCGCTGGCCGGGCACTGCGACGATATCCTGGTCACTATCCACGCCGACCACTCGATCTCGGTCATCGATAACGGGCGAGGCATCCCGACCGACATCAAGGAAGACGACGAACTGCGCCGCTCGGCGGTCGAGATCGTGATGACCGAACTGCACGCTGGAGGCAAGTTCGATTCCAACTCGTACAAGGTCTCGGGCGGGTTGCATGGCGTGGGCGTATCGTGCGTGAACGGTCTGTCCGAGTGGCTGAGGGTGACGGTACGTCGCAACGGTGAGGTGCACCAGATCGAGTTCAAGCGCGGCGTGCCGGTCGCGCCGCTGGCGAAGACCGGCACCACCGACAAGCGCGGCACCGAAGTACGCTTCATGGCCGATGTCGAGATCTTCGGGACGGTGGAATACCACTACGACATCCTGGCGCGCCGGTTGCGCGAACTCTCGTTCCTGAACAATGGCGTACGCATTCGCCTGATCGACGAGCGCAATGACCGCGAAGAGAATTTCGCGTTCGTCGGGGGTGTCAGCGGTTTCGTCGAATACATCAATCGCTCGAAGCAGACGCTGCACCCACATGTGTTCCAGGCGTTCGGCGAGAAGGATGGCATCAGCGTCGACGTGGCAATGCAGTGGAATGATGCCTACCAGGAGTCGGTGCTGTGCTTCACCAACAACATCCCGCAGAAAGACGGCGGAACACACCTGACCGGCCTTCGCGCGGCCATGACCCGCACGCTCAATGCCTACATTGAGGCGAACGAAACCGCCAAGCGTGCGAAGGTCGAGACCACCGGCGACGACATGCGTGAGGGCCTCGCCTGCGTGCTGTCGGTGAAGGTGCCCGAACCCAAGTTCTCGTCGCAGACGAAAGAGAAGCTGGTGTCGTCCGAGGTGCGCACGGTGGTGGAAGAGGTCGTCGCACAGAAGCTGTCCGAATACCTGCTCGAGCGCCCGGTCGACGCGAAG
>CAMDXD010000220.1 GCA_945877995.1 Bordetella parapertussis | reverse complement strand
GAGATCGGCGGTCGGCGCCTGCTGGCGATGATGGACGAGTACCGGCTGTCAAACATCGAGGCGCTGTCCGAGCACATCATCTCGCGCTCGAAGGCGGCGATGCTGGCCGCGGTGCGCGAATGGCCGAGAGGTACCTGGTCGTATTCGATGACCACCGACGGCTACGATGCGCCGGTGGTGCTGGTGGGCACGCTCACCGTGTCCAACCGCGGCATCGACATCGACTTCACCGGCAGCAGCGACGTGGTCGGCAATGGCATCAACGTGCCGAAGAGCTACACCGATGCCTATGCATCGTTCGGCGTGCGCTGCGTGATCGGGCCGCACATCCCGAACAACGCCGGCTCGCTGTCGGCGATCCGCGTCACCGCGCCCGAGGGCTCGATCGTCAACGCGCCGCATCCGCTGGCGGTGGCGGCACGCTCCACCATCGGACAGATGCTGCCCGACGTCGTGTTCGGCTGCCTGCGCCAGGCGCAGGCGGACCGGGTGCCGGCCGAAGGCGCCTCGTCGCTGTGGAACATCCGGCTGGCCGGCGGGCAGGTGATGAAGGGCATCGAGCCGGCGCAGATCCGCGGTGCCACGCGCTTCAACGTGGTCGGCTTCAACACCGGCGGCACCGGCGCGCGGCCTGGCAAGGACGGCCTGTCGGTCACCTCGTTCCCGAGCGGCATCCGCAACGTGGCGGTGGAAATCATGGAGACGCTGTCGCCGGTGGTCTACTGGAAGAAGGAATACCGGCCGGACTCCGGCGGCGCGGGCGAGCATCGCGGCGGGCTAGGCCAGGTGATGGAAATCTCCAATGGCGAGGATGCGCCGATGATCATCTCGGCCACCTTCGACCGTATCGTCCACCCGGCGCGCGGCAGCGACGGCGGCGGCGATGGTGGGGCAGGCCGGCTGACGCTGAAGTCCGGCGCGAAGATGCGCGGCTTCGGCCGGCAGCCGATCCCGGCGGGCGACCGTGTGGTGGTCGAGACACCGGGCGGCGCCGGTATCGGCGACCCGAAGGCACGGCCGCGCGAACGCGTCGAACGCGATGTGCGCGACGGACTGGTGTCGCCGGCACAGGCGAAGGCGCTGTACGGGCTGTAGGGCATCCGGCGGAGTACGATCGGGGTCGTAATCATTCGTGAGGTATTCACCGTGGATCGAGCCCACCCTGCCCTGCGCCTGGCGCTGCTCGCGCTAGCCGCGCTCGGAACCGCCCCGGCCAGCGGGCCCGCACATGCACAGCCATTCCCATCGAAGCCGCTGCGCATCGTGGTGCCGTTCCCGCCGGGCGGCGGGGTCGATCTCACCGCGCGCACCGTCGGTCAGAAGATGGCTGAGCTGATCGGCCAGCCGGTCGTGATCGAGAACCGTGCCGGTGCCGCCGGCACCATCGGCGCCGAGTTCGTCGCCAAGGGCGTGCCAGACGGCCACCTGCTGCTGGTGGCCGGCCCGGGGTCGGTCGCGGTCGCGCCGTTGCTGTTCCCGAAGCTCGGCTACGACCCGCTGCGCGACCTCGCACCGGTGACCATGCTGGTGACCATGCCGTTCATCGTGGTCGCGCATCCGTCGATGCCGGTGCGCAACGCACGCGAGCTGATCGCTTGGGCGAAGGCCAATCCCGGCAAGGTGAACATGGCCTCGGGCGGCGCTGGCACCGGCCAGCACCTCGCCGGCGAACTGTTCAACCTGATGGCCGGCATCCGGACGGTGCACGTGCCGTACAAGGGCACAGCACCGGCCATCGCCGACATCATCGGCGGCCATGCCGACCTGACATTCTCCGATCCCTCCGTACTGCCGCTGGTCAAGGCCGGCAAGCTGAAGGTGCTCGGCGTCTCCGGCACGGTGCGCTACGAAGCCCTGCCCGATGCACCGTTGATCGCCGACACCGGCCTGCCCGGCTTCGATGCGCTGAACTGGTACCCGATGATGGCGCCCGGCGGCACGCCGAAGGAGATCGTCACCCGCCTGAACAACGAGGCGATACGGGCACTGGCCGCACCCGACGTGCGCGAGAAACTGCTGGCCCAGGGCCTGATCCCCACCCCGATGACCCCCGACCAGCTCGGCCAGTTCATCCGCACCGACCTCGCGCGCTGGGCAAAGGTCGTCAAGGCCGCCAACATCCGCCTCGACTAAGGCCGGGGTCTGACCCTGGGGTCTGACCCCGGGGTCAGACCCCAGGGTCAGACTCCAATGTCAGTTCGGTTGCATGCGCAGTTCGCGGGCGATCCTGGCCCACTTGGACAGGTCGCTCGCGAGCAGGGCGCGGAACTCGGACGGCGGGCCAGCGGCGGGTTCGCCGCCGTCGAAGGTGATGCGCTCGCGCACGTCGGGCAGTGCCATCATCTTCACCAGTTCGGCGTTCAGCCGGGCGACCACGGACGGTGGCAGTCCTGCGGGTCCGAGCATGCCGAACCAGTTGTTGAACTCGAAGCCGGGCAGGCCCGACTCTGCCATCGTCGGCACGTCGGGCAGCGTCGCCGCCCGCCTTGCGCCGGTCACCGCGACCATGCGCAGCCGCCCGGCCTTGACCAGCCCCTGGGTGGTGATCTGGGCGCCGAACTGGAACTCGATCTGTCCGGCCGCGACATCGGCCGAGGCTGGTCCGGCGCCCTTGTAGGGGATGTGTGCCGTGCGGATGCCGGCCATCACGTTGAGCAGCTCGCCGCAGACATGGCCACCGCTGCCGATCCCCGCGCTGCCATAGGACAGCGGCTTCGCCTTCGCCAGCTGCACCAGGTCCTTCACCGAGCGTACCTGCGAGTTCGCACCGACCACCAGCACCAGCGGCGAGGTCGAGATCAGCGAGATCGGGGTGAAGTCGCGCAGCGTGTCGTAGGGCACCTTCTGCAGCACTGCGTTCACCGTCAGCGCGGTGTAGGCGACGCCCAGCGTATGGCCATCCGGCACTGACCGCATCAACGTCTCGGCGGCCACGGTGCCACCGGCGCCACTGCGGTTGTCGATCACGAACGCCTGCCCCAGTGCATCGCCGAGCTTCTGCCCCGCGATGCGCGCCAGCGTGTCGGTGCTGCCCCCGGGTTGCGCCGGCACCAGCAGGCGCACCGGACGCGACGGCCAGGCCGTCTGCCCCAGTGCCTCGCCTGCGATGCCCGCCGGCAGCAGCGCCGCCGCGAGCGTGAGCACGCGCAGGTTCGGCACCCGTGCGTCCATCACCCCTCCGTCAGAACGCTATCTTCAGGTTTGCCTTCTTCGCGACCACGCTCCAGCGCGCGTTCTCGTCGCGCAGCCAGGTGCCGAAATCCGCCGGACTGTTGGCGACGATCTCGGTGCCGAGCGCGAAGTACCGGTCGCGTACATCCTGCATGCCCAGTGCGCGCACCAGCTCGCGATTGACGCGCGCGACGACGGCCGGCGCGACCTTCGCCGGCATCACGACGCCCTGCCACGATCCGGTGCTGAAGCCGGCGATGCCGCTGGCCTCGGCCATCGTCGGCAGCTCTGTCCACTGCGGCACGCGCTTCGGACTGGTCACCGCGAGGATGCGCAGCTTGCCCGCCTTGCCCTGCGGCATCATCGACACCATGCTGTTGAACACCATGTCGGACTGGCCACCCATCACCTGGGTGATCGAATCGGTACCACCCTTTGTGGGAATCTCCACCCACTGCAGGCCATGGTGCTGCGAGAGCAGCAGCCCGGCGAAGTGCGTGGCCCCGCCCAGGCTGGTCGCGAAATTGAGCTTGCCCGGATATGCCTTCGCATGCTTCACGAGGTCGGCGACCGTCTGCACCGGCAGGCCGGGGAACACGCCCAGCAGGTGCGGCGTGAACGACACCAGCGTCACCGGCGCGAAGTCGCGCGCCACCACGTAGGGCGCATTCGGATGCACGATGCCGGTCATGATCAGGTTGCCGACATCGGTCATCAGCATCGTCTGGCCATCGGGGTTGGAACGGGCTACCAGTTCGGCGCCCAGCATGCCCGAGGCACCGGGGCGGTTGTCGATCAGCACCGGCTGCCCGATCGCCTCGCTGATCTTCGGCCCGATGATGCGGATCTGCGCATCCGAGGTGCCGCCCGGCGGATACGGCACTACGACACGCAGCGGCCGGCTCATCGGTGCATCGGCGGCCAGTACACTGGTAGCGGCAAGCAGGCCGCCAACGCCCAGGGTGGCAGCGGCAGCAAAGGTCGTGAAGGCGGCACCGGCCGATGCGCGCAGGCGAACGAGCGCCTGCTGCCGTGCATGCCCCGGTTCTGTTTTTTTCGGGTCCATTTTCCATCCTCCAGGGTTTGCCTGAGACTACCGCCAGCCGGTCGGTGCGTCCAGAACCCGGTCCCAACGCCTCACTGCGATGAATGCCATGCCCATGCGATCACTGCCCCCTGCCATGCATTCAGCCCGCACATCGCCAGCAGCGCTGACGCTCGTGCCGGCTGCCCTGCTCACCCTGTGCATGCTGTCCGCACTCCTGTTCTCCCCGCGCGCCATGGCCACCGAAGAACCCAAGTTCGAAAGCATCGAACGCAGCGGCGCGTTCGAACTGCGCCAGTACCCGCCGATGATCGTCGCCGAGACCTGGGTGGAAGGTGCGCTCGGCGATGGCTCGAATGCCGGCTTCCGCAAGATCGCCGGGTACATCTTCGGACGCAACCGGTCGCGCACCGCGGAAGGCAGCGAGAAGATCGCGATGACGGTGCCAGTGACGATGCAGCCCGGCACGTCGCAGAAGATCGCGATGACCGCGCCGGTGACGACCGAGGCAGCGCCGGATGCCGGCGAGGCGGGCACGCGCTGGCGCATGCACTTCGTGATGCCGTCGAAGTACACGATGGCGACGCTGCCGATCCCCGAGGATCCGGCGGTCACCCTGCGCGAAGTACCCGCCCAGCGAGTGGCCGTGCGCACCTTCTCCGGCTTCGTGACCGAAAACCGCGTGCGCGAGGAGACCGGTCTGCTCCTAGGCTGGATGAAGGAACGCGGGCTCGAGCCGTCCGCAGCACCGCAGCTCGCCCGCTACAACCCGCCCTGGTCGATCCCGTTCCTGCGCCGCAACGAAATCCTGGTGTCCTACCGCTAGCCGCGGGGCGCACAACTCGGGTCACACGTCCGCCTGCCCCACTATCCGATGCCCACCGATGTCGCCCTTGCCGTCCTGTTCGGTGCGCTGCTGCATGCGACCTGGAACACCCTGGTCAAGGCCTCGGCCGACAAGCTGGCCCTGACCGTGCTGGTCTGCTGCGCCGCCGGCGTGTGGGCGCTCCCGGCGGTGCTGCTGTTGCCCGCCCCGTCGCCGGACAGCTGGCGCTTCATCGCGCAGTCGGTGCTGATCCACCTGTTCTACTTCTCGTTTGTCGGCCTCGCCTATGCCAGGGTCGATCTGTCGGTCGCCTATCCGCTGATGCGCGGCCTGCCGCCGCTGGCCACCACCGCGCTGGCGATCGCCTGGCTGGGCGAAGCCGTGAGTCCGCTGGCGCTGGCCGGCATCGGACTGGTCAGCGCAGGCGTGATGGCGCTGCTGGCCGAGTCCTCGCGCAGCGGCGCGCTGGATCGACGCGCGCTCGCGATGGTGCTGGTCGTTGCCGCCACGGTCGTCGCCTACACCCTGAACGACGCGCTCGGTGCCCGCAGTTCGGGCCACGCGGGAGCCTATGTCGCCTGGCTGCTGCTGCTGATCGCCCCCGGCATGCTGGCCGTCGGGCTCGCCACCCGGGGGCCCGCACTGCTCTGGTCGACGGCGCGCACGTCCTGGAAGATCGCGCTCATCGGCGGCGCCTGCACCTCGATCTCGTACGGCATCATCCTGTGGGCGATGAAGCATGCGCCGATCTCGCTGGTCGCCGCGCTGCGCGAAGTGTCGGTGATCCTCGGCCTGCTGATCGCGGCGCTGGTGCTGCGCGAGCAGTTCGGCTGGGTGCGCATCGTGTCGGTGAGCGTGGTCTGCGCCGGGGTCGTGGCGATCAAGGCCGGCTAGCGGTCGGCTGCGCCTCGTTGCGCAGGTCCTGTCCCGCCTGCCAACGCCCGAGGTTCTCGCCGAACAGCTCGAACACCCGCCGGTCGTTGCCGGCCGCACTCGCTGCGTCGTGCGACGACACGATCACGTTGGGCATGTCCCATAGCGGCGACTCGGGCGCCAGCGGCTCCGGATCGAACACGTCGAGATAGGCACCGGCCAGGCGGCCCGACGCCAGCGCATCGACCAGCGCCGGCTGGTCGACGATCTCGCCACGACCGATGTTGATCAGGTGCGCGCCGGCCGGCAGGCTGGCCAGTGCGCCGGCATCGATCAGGCCGCGCGTCTGCGGGGTGAGCGGACAGGCGATCACCAGCCAGTCCGCCCGTGGCAGCAGCGAGGCCAGCGCGGACGGCGGATGCGTCTCGTGCGCCGGATCGCCCTCGCGCGCGGCGCCGCGGCGTACCGCCACCACCCGCAGCCCGATCGCCCGCGCGACCGCTGCGACATGGCCACCGATTGCCCCGGCGCCGATCAGCAGCATGGTCTGGCCGCGCAGGTCAGGCGGTGCTTCGCTGCGGGTACGCTTGCGCCAGCGCCGCTCGCGCTGCAGCTGCAACCACCCGGGCAGGCCGCGCGACAGCGCGAGCAGCCCGGCCAGCGCGGAATTGGCCACCGCCTCGGCATTGGTGCCGGAAGACGTCGACAGCCGCACGCCGCGCTGCATAAGCTCGGTGAAGATCGGCGCATCGACGCCAGCGTTGAACACATGCAGCCACTTGAGCCCTGCCGCCTTGCGCAGCGTGGAATAGAACGAGCGCGACCATCCGGGATGGATGTCGCCGGAGAACAGCGCAGCATCGATGCGCGCAGTGTCCTCGGCACCGACCCGGGCATCGA
>CAMDXD010000219.1 GCA_945877995.1 Bordetella parapertussis | reverse complement strand
TTTTTCCGTTGCGGCGGTCGCTTTTGCCACTGACGGGCACTCGTCATACACTTGCCGCTGTTGCACGGCAGCGATCGGATGCCGGATTCATCGTTGAGCGGGCGAGCGGACGGCGGACATGGCGGGAATGCAGGCAGACAGAGTGGGAGAGACGGCGCCTTGCCGCGGCATGGGCTGGAGCGGGCCCACCGCCATCGCCGCTGCAGCAGCCTTGGCAGGCATGTTGTGGCTGGCGCCGTTGCCGGCGCCGGCCGGCCTTGCCCGGGCGCAGCCGGTCGCCGGTGCGCCCTACGTGCCGACGCCCTGGCCGGTGGTCAGGGCAATGCTCGAACTCGCGCGGGTCGGTGATACCGACTTCGTGGTCGACCTCGGCTCCGGCGATGGCCGCGTGGTGATCGAGGCGGCGCGCAGCCGAGGCGCACGCGGGCTGGGCGTCGAGATCGATCCGGACCTGGTGCAGGCGAGCATCGACGAGGCAAGGCAGCTCGGCCTGTCCGGCCGGGTGGCGTTCGAGCGGCGCGACCTGTTCGAGACCGACCTATCGCCGGCGACCGTGGTCACGTTGTACTTGCTGCCACGGCTGCTGGCCGAACTGCAGCCGCGCCTGGCGCGGTTGCGGCCGGGCACGCGCATCGTGTCGCACGACTTCAGGTTGGGCGACTGGAAGCCCGATGCCACGGTCAAGGTGGACGTGCCAGACCGTGCGTTCGGGCCGCCGTTCAGCACGGTCTACCTGTGGTTGGTCCCAGCCTTTGTACAGGGAACCTGGGAGGGCAGCGTCACCGAGCGTGGACGCGGCGAGCGTTTCCGTGCCGACCTGCGCCAGGATTACCAGGCCCTGTCCGGCACCCTGCGCGTGGGCGCGCGCAGCGGCCCGATCGACCGGGCCACTATCGCCGGCGACAAGGTCATGTTCAGCGCACGCATCGATGGTCCGGGCGGCCCGGTGCGCCATTCGTTCGACGGCCGTTCGGTGGCGGGCGAACTCGTGGGCCAGTGGACCGTGGAGGCGTCCGGTCGCACGGCAGGCCCGTCGGTTGCAGCGTCCGCGCCGCCCGTGACGGCCGTCTCCACGACCGTCGCCATCACCGTGAGGCGAGCCGAGGCGCCCGCCGTGCCGGCGCGCCGCCCGTGAAGCACCTGACGCGCGCACCTTTTTCCCGATGACCCCGCAGCCGAGGACCCCCCGACCCATGGACATGTACGCAACCAGACCAGGTCTTCCTGCGCGCCGTCGCACCCTTCAGGCGCTGCTCGCCAGCGCAGGCGCGGCCGCCCTGCCGACGCTGGCGCAGCCGATGGACCGGCCGCTCGACGTGCCGTTCGTGCCCACCAGCGACGAGACGGTCGATCGCATGCTGCGCATGGCCGGGGTCGGCCCGAAGGACTACCTGATCGACCTCGGGTCCGGCGATGGCCGTATCGTGATCACCGCAGCGAAGCAGTTTGGCGCCACCGGTTTCGGCGTCGAACTCAATACCGAGCGCTGGAAGCTGTCGCTGCGCAACGCCGAGAAGGAAGGTGTCGCCGACCGGGTGGCGTTCTACCAGCGCGACCTGTTCGAAACCGACCTGTCGAAGGCGACGGTGCTCACGATGTACCTGCTGCCGACCGTCAACCTCAAGCTGCGGCCGCGCATCCTGTCCGAACTGCGCCCGGGCACGCGCGTCGTGTCGCACGATTTCGACATGGCCGAGTGGATGCCGGATGCACGCGCCGATCGCGGCTGGACCCGTGTCTACCTGTGGATCGTGCCGGCGAAGGTCGAAGGCGAATGGGCATGGAAGCAGCCGGTCGGCAAGGGCACACCCGAGTTCACGATGGAACTGCGCCAGCAGTTCCAGATGATCAGCGGCCCGGTGAAGATCGACAACGATCCCTACTGGCTGATGGATGCGCGACTGCGCGGCGAGGAGATATCCTTCACCGTGATCGGCGACGCCGGCGGCCTGCGCATCCGGCACGAGTACAGCGGCCGGGTCGCGGGCAATGCGATCAAGGGCACGGTGCGCATGGTCAACGGCGACAACGCTGCACCGGTGAGCGCGCCCTGGTCGGCCGTGCGCGTGCCGAAGAAGCCGTGATCGCTGCGCGGCGGCGGTTGTTCGGCCGCACAGCGGCCAGCCTCGCCGTGACGGCGATGGCATCCCTGCCCGGCGCGGCGTCGCGCGCCTTGCTGCTGCCGGCACTGCTGCCTGCGATGCTGCCAGCCCGGGCCCTCGCGCAGCAGCGCTTCGACGTGCCGTACGTGCCCACGCGCCAGCTGGTGGTCGACGAGATGCTGCGGCTGGCCGGCGTCGACGGCAGCGATTTCCTGATCGACCTCGGATCGGGCGATGGCCGCATCGTGGTCACCGCCGCACGCGAATTCGGCATCCGCGGCATCGGCTTCGATATCGATCCGCAGCGGGTGGCCGAGGCGCGGGTGAACGCGCGCGCTGCCGGGGTGCAGGACCTGGCCGAGTTCCGGCAGGAGAACATCTTCACCGCCGATTTCAGCCAGGCCACGGTCGTCACGATGTACCTGCTGACCGCGGTCAACCTGCGGCTCAGGCCGAAGCTGCTGTCCGAACTGAAGCCGGGCACGCGCGTGGTGTCCCATGACTTCCACATGGACGACTGGGAGCCCGACCGCCGGCTGGTGGTGGGCAAGACCCTGTACCTGTGGGTGATCCCGGCGCGGGTCGAAGGCCGCTGGCGGGTCGATGCCGGCGACCGCGCCTTCGACCTGGCGCTGCGCCAGCACTTCCAGAAGCTGGAGGGCTCGGCCGCGGTCGGCAGCCGCACCGCACGGCTGTGGGACGGCCGGCTCGACGGCGCGGGCGTCGGCTTCACGCTCACCTACGGTCCGGGCGGTGACGATACCCGGCTCGAAAACGACGACGGCGAGCGTGCCCACCGTTTCGACGGGCGGGTCGAAGGCGCTACCATCGTCGGTATGGTCACGGTCGGGGTCGGACGGTCGCGGCGGCAGATGCCGTTTCGCGCCGTGCGCGCCTGATCTGATACCGTCGCCCCGCACGCTTCAAGGACGCGCAACCCTACTCCTTCGGAAGGAACGGCATGTCGCAAGGCTCCGCAGTACCCCGGCAGTCCCTGTCGGTTTTCGATGCGATCACCCTGATGGTCGGGATGGTGATCGGCGTGGGCATCTTCGGACTGCCGAACCTGGTGGCCAGCAACACCCCCAGCGAGACCTGGTTCTTCGGTCTGTTCATCGCCGGCGCGCTGGTGACGCTGTGCGGGATCCTCTGCTATGCGGAACTGGCCGGGCGCTACCCGGATGCAGGCGGCGAGTACAACTTCCTGACCCGGGCCTACGGCAAGCCGATCGGCTTCCTGTTCGCCTGGGGACGTCTGACGGTGATGCAGACCGGCATCATGGCCGGCATCGCCTTCCTGTTCGGCGACTACATGACCGGCCTTGCCAAGTTCGGCTTCGCGTGGGCGAACCTCGGGCCCTACAGCTCGGCGATCTGGGCCGCGCTGGTGATCATCGTGCTGACCGCGATCAACATCGGCGGCACCAAGCAGGGCACGCGGCTGCAGAACATCCTGACCATCATCCTGGTCTGCGCGTTCGCGACCATCATCCTGTCGGGTATCTTCCTCGCGCCGGAGGTGCCGCCGGTGGTCGAGAAGCCGCGGCCGTTCGATCCCGAGAAGGTCGCCCTCGGGTTCGCCTTCGTGTTCGTGATGCTCACCTACGGTGGCTGGAACGAAACCGTGTACGTCTCGGGCGAGCTGAAGGACTCCCGGCGCAACATGCTGCGGGTGTTCCTGATCGGCCTCGCGGTGATCACCACGATCTACCTGCTGCTGCTGTACGCGTTCGTGAACACGCTGGGCATCGTCGGGGTGCGCAACACGTTCACCATCGGTGCCGACATGATGAACGTGATCTTCGGGCCGGTCGGCGCCACGGTGATGACGGTGATCATCCTGGCCGAGATCGGCACCACGCTCAATGCGACGATCTTCACCGGCGCGCGCACCAACTATGCGCTCGGCCGCGACTACCGGCTGTTCGGCTGGATGGGACGCTGGAACGAGCGGCGCAACACGCCGGCCAACGGGCTCATCGCGCAGGCGGCGATCGCGCTGCTGCTGGTGGTGCTGGGCGCGTTCGACCGCGAGGGCGGCTTCAAGAAGATGGTCGAGTACACGACGCCGGTGTTCTGGAGCTTCATGCTGCTGATCGTGGCCTCGCTGTTCCTGTTCCGCATGCGCGAAGGCCGGCCGAAGGAGTCGTACTCGGTCCATCTGTACCCGGTGGTGCCGCTGTTGTTCGGCGCGGCCTGCTGCTACATGCTGTACTCGAGCATCAACTATGCGTGGGCCAATGCACTGCTCGCGCTGTCGGTCCTGGCGGCCGGCATCCCGGTCTATCTGGTCACCCGCACGATGAATAACGGTCCGGTCGACCCGGCGGCGACGGCCGACCGCACCTCCTGACGCAGGCCGCGCGTTTCCATCCCTGACGGAGTCGAACGAACATGAAGCTGGTCACCTTCTCAGACGCCGCCGGCCCCCGGGTCGGCGTGCTCGACGACGGGGGTCAATCCCTCACCGACCTCTCGGCCGCGGCGCCCGCGCTGCCGCGCGAGATGGGTGCCTTCATCGCTGCCGGCGCGCCGGCGCTGGAGGCGGCGCGCAAGGCGGCGGCCTCCGGCGCCGGGCGGATCGCGCTCGACCGGGTACGCCTGCTGGCACCGATCCCGCGCCCGGCGAAGAACATCCTGTGTGTCGGCAAGAACTACCACGAGCATGCGAAAGAGTTTCACCAGTCCGGCTTCGACGCCAGCGCCGGCAAGGATGCCATCCCGGACGTGCCGATCATCTTCACCAAGTGGCCGAACTCGGTTACCGGGCCGGGCGACGCGATTCCCAGTGCCAACGACCCGACGAACTCGGTCGACTACGAGGGTGAGCTCACCGTGGTGATCGGCTCGGTCGCGCGCAACGTGAAGAAGGCCGATGCATTCAGGCATGTGTACGGATACACGATCATCAACGACGCCACCGCGCGCACGCTGCAGCACCGGCACAAGCAGTGGTTCCTCGGCAAGAGCCTCGACGGCTTCTGCCCGATGGGTCCGTGCATCGTCACCGCCGACGAGGTGCCTGACGTGACGAAGCTGCAGCTGCAGACCCGGGTAAACGGTGAACTGCGCCAGGACGCGCCGGTGTCCGACCTGATCTTCGACATCCCGACGCTGATCGAGGAGATCTCCGCACTGATGACGCTCGAGCCCGGCGACCTGATCGCCACCGGCACCTGCGCCGGCGTGGGCATCGGCTTCAATCCGCCGAAGTACCTGAAGGCGGGCGACATGGTCGCGGTGACGATCGAGCCGATCGGCACGCTGACCAACCCGGTCAGCTGACCGCGGCTGCGACAGGCGGGCAAGGGCGATGAACGAGGCTCTGCCGTTCGACGTGCGCCGCATCTCCGGCGCGCTGGGGGCGGAGGTGCACGGCATCGATCTGTGCAGCGACCAGCCGCCCGAGGTCATCGCCGCGCTGCGCCGAGCCTGGCTGGCGCATGGCGTGCTGTTCTTTCGTGACCAGCCGCTGTCGCTCGCACAGTACCTCCGGCTGGCCGGCTGGTTCGGTCAGCCTGTCGAGTATCCGTTCATCAAGGGGCTCGACGGCTTCCCGGTGATCACCCCGGTGGTCAAGCTGGAGCACGAGCGCAACAACTTCGGCGGCATCTGGCATTCCGACACCACCTACCTCGAGCAGCCGCCGATGGCCTCGATGCTGATCGCGCGCGAGGTACCACCGTTCGGCGGCGACACCCTGTTCGCCTGCCAGTATCGGGCGTTCGAAGCCCTGTCCCAGGGGCTGCAGGCCACCCTGGCGACGCTGGCCGGCGTGTCGAGCTCGTCGAAGGCGGACGTGAGCCGCACGCGCGAGGACCGCATCCGCGATGGCGGCCGCGACGATGCGCGGCGCGAGTATGTCGCCGAGCATCCGGTGGTGCGCACCCATCCCGAGACCGGCCGCCGTGCGCTGTACGTGAACGTCGCGCATACCGCGCGCTTCGCGGGCTGGACGGAGGCGGAGAGCGCGCCGCTGCTTGACTACCTGTTCCGGCACCAGGTCAGCCCGGAGTTCACCTGCCGCTTCAGCTGGCAGCCCGGCTCGATCGCGATCTGGGACAACCGCTGCGTACAGCACAACCCGGTGAACGATTACCATGGCCATCGGCGCGTGATGCACCGGATCACCCTCGCGGGTGACCGGCCCCGCTGAGCGTGCCGAGGCAGCAGCGACGGCCGTGCGCCGGGACGGGTGAAGCCATGTCCCGGAAGACCGCGGTTGCGATCCATGCAGGTGCCGCGCCAGGCGCGGCGGAGGAGGGTTCGATGCAGCGCAGACGAGAGGCAATGCAGTCCAGGGCCGTTGCTTGCGGGTTGTCGTACGCACTGTCCGTACTCGCCATGGTGCCTGCCGGGGTGCAGGCGCAGGGTGCATCCCAGCCGCCGGCCTGGCCGGTGCGGCCGATACGGCTGGTGGTACCGCAGACGCCCGGTGGCGCGTCGGATGCGCTGGCGCGGATCATCGGCCAGCAACTGGCGGACGCCTGGGGCCAGCAGGTGCTGGTCGACAACCGTCCCGGCGCCGGCGGCAACATCGGCAACGATCTGGTCGCCAGGGCCAACCCCGACGGTTACACCTGGCTGCTCGGTTTCGTCGGCACGCATGCGATCAACCCCAGCTTGTACAAGGGGCTGTCCTGGGATCCACAGAAGAGCTTCACGCCGCTGGCGACGCTGGCCAGCGTGCCGTTCGTGGTCGCCGTGCACGGACCGCTGTCGGTGAAGAGCGTCGG
>CAMDXD010000218.1 GCA_945877995.1 Bordetella parapertussis | reverse complement strand
GCTGGTCGGCAGCCGCGACCGTACCGTGCGTCCGGCAGACGCGCTGCGCATCCGGGATCGCGTACCTGGAGCGCGCATCGTTGAACTGCACGGGCTGGGCCATCTCGCCCACGAAGAGCGGGCCGCCGAGGTGGCGGTGCACCTGCGGGCGATGCTCGTCGGGGCATCTCCAGATTCCGGTTGACGCGGCGGGGGCAACATGTCTAAAGTACGTGACACTCTGGATGACAACCCAGCCTGACGGATTGGCGCCGTAGCGAAAGCCATGAATCCGCAGGGAGGACATCCGGCCAGTGCCCGAATGATCCCCGAGGAGCGGAAATGGACCCGATGAACCGAATCGAGCAGGCACTGTCCTGCGCCATCGAGCAATCGCTTGCAGTGGCCGTGGCGCAGGCGCAGGAGCCTGGCTGCCCGCCGCGCCTGGCGGCGGCGATCCGCTATTCGGTGTTCCCCGGCGGCGCCCGCATCCGCCCGCGGCTGACCCTGGCCGTCGCCTGCGCCTGCGGCGAAGACAACCCCGAGATCGCAGAGTCGGCCGCGGCCTCGATCGAACTGCTGCACTGCGCCTCGCTGGTCCATGACGACCTGCCCTGCTTCGACGATGCGCCGACCCGTCGGGGCAAACCGTCGGTGCACCGCGCGTTCGGTGAGCGGCTGGCGGTCCTCGCCGGCGATGCGCTGATCGTGCTGGCATTCCAGACGCTGGCCCGTGGTTGCGGCGCCGCGCCGCGCCGGCTCGGGCCTCTGATGAACATCATCGGCCGCGCGGTCGGCATGCCATCGGGCATCGTCGCCGGCCAGGCCTGGGAATGCGAATCGCATGTCGCGCTGGCCGAGTACCAGCGGGCCAAGACCGGTGCGCTGTTCGGTGCCGCGACGATGGCGGGTGCGGAAGCAGCCGGCCATGAGTCGCTGCCGTGGCGCAAGCTGGGCGAGCGCCTGGGCGAGGCGTTCCAGGTTGCGGACGATATCCGCGACGTCTGTTCGACCGAGGCCGAACTGGGCAAGCCGATCGGCCAGGACAAGCGCCTCGGCCGTCCGAATTCGGTTGCCCATATGGGCGTCACCGCGGCGGTGGCCCACCTGGATCGGCTGATCGCCGAAGCGGTCGATTCGATCCCCGCCTGCTCTGGCGCCGCCGGCCTGAAGGCGGTGATCCAGATGGAAGCCCAGCGCTTCCTGCCGTCGGAACTCGCGCAACGCGCCGCTTGATCGGCCAGCGTGCGGTACGAGGAACGTACCGCGCGCACTGACCGTACGCATCGACGACTGGCTGAACGGACGCGCGCTGGATGGATGCCGCATTGAACTGGACCGACCGCTGGCTCGCTACGCGAGACCGGCTGGTCTCGAGCGAACGATTCCAGCGTTGGGCGGCGTCGTTCCCGTTGACGCGCCCTTTCGCGCGCCGCCGCGCGCGCGAGCTGTTCGATCTGTGCGCGGGTTTCGTCTA
This sequence comes from Bordetella parapertussis, assembly GCA_945877995.1. Classification (GTDB taxonomy): domain Bacteria; phylum Pseudomonadota; class Gammaproteobacteria; order Burkholderiales; family CAIKXV01; genus CAIKXV01. The sequence goes on along the minus strand of CAMDXD010000218.1, from coordinate 5,382 downwards.
TTCCCAGGTCCTGCTGGCCTGTGTGCGGCTCGACCTGTTCGGCATCCTGCAGGTGTCGCCGCTCGATGCCCGCGCCCTGTCGCAGCGCCTGTCGCTGCCGCAGGACGCGACCGACCGCCTGCTCGCTGCTGCCGCCTCGCTGCGGCTGGTCGAGCAGCGCAGCGACGGTCGCTATGGCCTGGGGGTGCTCGGTGCGGCCCTGGTTGGCAACCCGGGCGTGGTGGCAATGATCGAACATCACGCACTGCTCTACGCCGATCTGCGTGACCCGGTCGCGCTGCTTCGTGGCGACCGCGACCGCACGGAGCTGGGCCGCTACTGGGCCTATGCAGGCAATCCCGACGCCGCGGCCCTCGGGCCCGAGCAGGTCGCCGAATATTCCCGGCTGATGGCGGATTCGCAACCACTGGTGACGCGCGAGATCCTCGCCGCCTGGCCGCTGCACCGTCATCGCCGGCTGCTCGATGTCGGCGGTGGCGACGGGAGTTTCGTGTGCGCCGTCGCGGCCGCAGTCCCGTCGATCGCGCTGCAACTGTTCGACCTTCCGGCGGTCGCCGACCGCGCGACCGGCCGGTTCGCCGCCAGCGGGCTCGCGCAGCGGGCTACCGCCTTCGGGGGCGACTTTCGCCGCGATGCGCTGCCGGCCGGCGCAGACCTGGTCACGCTGGTGCGGGTGTTGTTCGACCATCCGGACGAGACGGTCCTTGAGTTGCTTGCCGCAGTGCGACGGGCAATTCCCGACGACGGCACGCTGCTGATCGCCGAGCCGATGGCTGGTACCAGCGGCGCCGAGCCGATGGGGGCAGCGTATTTCGGTTTCTACCTGATGGCAATGGGGCGCGGGCGTTCGCGTGCGCCCGCCGATTTCGAGCGCCTGCTCGAGCAGGCGGGGTTCACCGATGTGCGCATCGTGCCTACGCCGAGTCCGCTGCAGACCGGCCTGCTGGTCGCGCGCCCGAGGCCCGGCGCCGGCACCAAAAATACACTGTAAATGACACTTGACATTCAATGTAGTCAGAGTAATCTGACACTTCGCGGGCAGTCCCGGCAGTACATGCTGCGGTCGGCCATGGTCAGACGATGCAGGGGTGGCAAGTGGTCAGTGAGGGAAGCCGCATGAACGCGTTGGCAGTCGTGCTCGAGAAGCCGCAGCAGCTGGTTCTGAGCAAGCTCGCCCTCACCGCGCCTACCGACGACGATGTCGTGGTCGACATCGAATGGAGCGGCATCAGCACCGGCACCGAACGATTGCTCTGGATGGGCGAGATGCCCCAGTTTCCAGGCCTGGGTTATCCGCTGGTCCCCGGCTACGAATCCGTCGGCCGCATCGTGGAAGCAGGCGCGTCGTCGGGCCGCAGCGTCGGCGAGCGGGTGTTCGTACCCGGCGCGCGCTGCTTCGGCGAAGTACGCGGCCTGTTCGGTGGTGCCGCTGCCACGCTGGTGGTTGCCGGGTCGCGCACGACGCGGGTCGCCGACAGCCTCGGCGAAGGCGCGGTGCTGCTCGCCCTTGCCGCCACGGCGCAGCATGCGCTGGCGGCGCCGAACGCGGTGCTGCCCGACCTGATCGTCGGCCATGGCGTACTCGGCCGCCTGCTCGCGCGCCTGGCCGTGGCTGCGGGCGGCGCTCCAGTGGTCTGGGAGACGAACGCTGCGCGGCGCGAAGGCGGCGAGGTATACGCGGTGGTCGATCCCGCGTCCGACGAGCGCCGCGACTACCGCTCGATCTACGACGTCAGTGGCGACTCCAAGCTGCTCGACACGCTCGTGATGCGCCTGGCCGCCGGCGGCGAGATCGTGCTCGCCGGCTTCTACAGCGCGCCGCTGCAGTTCGCATTCGCACCTGCGTTCATGCGCGAAGCCCGCCTGCGGGTCGCGGCGGAATGGAAGCCTGCCGACCTGGTTGCAGTCACCGACCTCCTTGCCTCGGGCCGCCTGTCACTCGACGGCCTGATCACTCACCGCGTGCAGGCGGCACATGCCGCTTCGGCCTACCGCACCGCGTTCACCGACGCGTCCTGCCTGAAGATGATTCTCGACTGGAGAGACGCGCAATGAGTTCCATCAATACCGCCGCATCGGTCGTGCAGTTCGCCATGAAGAACGCGCTTCGCGCAGAGGCGGCGATCGAGCCGGATCCGGTCTCGACCAGCCCCGTGACGAAGGAAACACAGATCATCGCGATCTACGGCAAGGGCGGCATCGGCAAAAGCTTCACCCTGGCCAACCTGTCCTACATGATGGCCCAGCAGGGCAAGAAGGTGCTGCTGATCGGCTGTGACCCGAAGAGCGACACGACATCCTTGCTGTTCGGCGGCAAGGCCTGTCCGACCATCATCGAGACATCCTCCAAGAAGAAGCTCGCCGGCGAACAGGTCTCGATCGGCGATGTCTGCTTCATCCGCGACGGCGTCTTCGCAATGGAGCTCGGCGGCCCTGAAGTCGGCCGTGGCTGCGGTGGCCGCGGCATCATCCATGGTTTCGAGACCCTCGAGAAGCTCGGCTTCCACGACTGGGGCTTCGACTACGTGCTGCTCGACTTCCTCGGCGACGTGGTCTGCGGCGGCTTCGGCCTGCCTATCGCCCGCGACATGTGCCAGAAGGTCATCGTCGTCGGAAGCAACGACCTGCAGTCGCTTTATGTCGCGAACAACGTCTGCTCGGCGGTCGAGTACTTCCGCAAGCTCGGTGGCAACGTGGGCGTCGCCGGCCTGGTGATCAACAAGGAAGACGGCACCGGCGAGGCGGCGAAGTTCGCGGAGGCAGTCGGCATCCCGGTGCTCGCTTCCATCCCGGCCAACGACGACATCCGCCGCAAGAGCGCCAACTACGAAATCATCGGCCGCCCCGGCACCCAGTGGGCCCCGGTGTTCGAGGAGCTGGCATCGAATGTCGCCAGCGCGCCGCCGGTACGGCCGAAGCCGCTCAGCCAGGACCAGTTGCTCTCGCTGTTCAGCAGCGCGATCACCGGCCGCGATTACGTGATGCAGGCGGCGACCGTCGCCGACATGCTCGGCCGCGAGACGGTAGAGAAGAAGACCCTCGAAGTGGTTTACGACGAAGCCTGATCCGATGGATACGCTCCACTCCCGACAGTCCCCGCAGCCAGTGGCGCCCGAGGCTGCGCCAGCAGCCGTGTCGTCCGCGGTTCCGGTGACCATGCATTCCGCAGGCGTCCCGGCGGTGCAGGTCGATGGTACGGGGTGCCATGGCGGCAAGCAGCAGCTGGAAGCGGCAGCGCGTGCTGCCGGCAAGAGTGAAGCGCTCGACCAGTACGCGAAAGACTACCCGAAGGGCCCGCACGACCAGCCGCAGTCGATGTGTCCGGCGTTTGGCAGCCTGCGCGTCGGCCTGCGCATGCGACGCACGGCGACCGTGCTGTCGGGCTCGGCTTGCTGCGTGTACGGGCTGACCTTCACCTCGCACTTCTACGGCGCCCGGCGCACCGTCGGCTATGTGCCGTTCAATTCCGAGACGCTGGTCACCGGCAAGCTGTTCGAAGACATCCGCGAAGCGGTATTCAAGCTGGCCGATCCGGCGCTCTATGACGCCATCGTGATCATCAACCTGTGCGTGCCTACCGCCAGCGGCGTGCCGCTGCAGTTGCTGCCGAAACAGATCGAGGGTGTGCGCATCATCGGCATCGACGTGCCGGGGTTCGGCGTGCCCACGCATGCCGAAGCCAAGGACGTGCTGGCCGGTGCGATGCTGAAGTTCGCTCGTGCGGAAGCCGAGTCCGGGCCGGTACAGGCGCCGCGCAATCACCAGCCCGGCGCGCTCAGCGGCAAGCCGACGGTCACCCTGCTCGGCGAGCTGTTCCCGGCCGACCCGATGGTCATCGGCATGCTGCTCGAGCCGATGGGCGTGGCCGCAGGGCCGGTGGTGCCCACCCGCGAGTGGCGTGAGCTCTATGCCGCGCTCGATGGTTCGGTGATCGCCGCCATCCACCCGTTCTATACCGCGAGCATCCGCGAGTTCGAAGCTGCCGGTCGTCCGATCGTCGGCTCCGCCCCGGTCGGCCATGACGGTACCGAGGCCTGGCTGGAGGCGATCGGCCAGTCGTTGAATGTCGCGCGCGACAAGATCGATGCGGCGAAGAACCGCTTTCTGCCGGCGATCCGCGGTGCGCTGTCGAAGATGCCGATCAAGGGCCGGATCACGATGAGCGGCTACGAAGGCTCCGAGCTGCTGGTCGGCCGCCTGCTGGTCGAGAGTGGTGCCGACCTGCGTTATGTCGGGACCGCCTGCCCGCGTACACCCTGGAGCGAAGCCGACCGCGAGTGGCTCGAGGCGAAGGGGGTGCATGTGCAGTACCGCGCCTCGCTCGAGCAGGACCTCGCGGCGATGCGCGAGTTCAAGCCTGACCTGGCGATCGGCACCACGCCGGTGGTGCAGGCCGCCAAGGAAGCCTCGACCCCGGCGCTGTATTTCACCAACCTGATTTCGGCGCGACCGCTGATGGGGCCAGCCGGGGCCGGATCGCTCGCCACCGTGATCAATGCGGCGATGGGCAACAAGGTTCGCTTCGACGAGATGAAGTCGTTCTTCAATGGCGTCGGCGAAGGCCATACCGCCGGCATCTGGCAGGCCCAGGATGGCGTGCCGCAGGATCGTCCTGAGTTCCGCGAACAGCAGAAGCGCAACCTGGCCAAGCTGGCCAAGCAGCGCAAGGCCGAGGAGGCGGGGCTTATATGAGCCTGATCCTCGACCATGACCGCGCAGGCGGCTACTGGGGCGCGGTGTACGTGTTTGCCGCGATCAAGGGCCTGCAGGTGGTGATCGATGGCCCGGTCGGTTGCGAGAACCTGCCGGTCACATCGGTGCTTCACTACACCGACGCCCTGCCGCCGCATGAGCTGCCGATCGTGGTCACCGGCCTCGCCGAAGAGGAACTCGGCCAGCACGGCACCGAAGGCGCGATGAAGCGCGCCCATGCGGTGCTCGATCCGAACCTGCCCGCGGTGGTCGTCACCGGCTCGATTGCAGAGATGATCGGCGGCGGCGTGACGCCCGAAGGAACCGGCATCGCGCGCTTCCTGCCGCGCACGATCGATGAAGACCAGTGGCAGAGCGCGAACCGCGCGATGTACTGGCTGTGGACCGAATACGCATCCAAGCGCGGCGTGATGCCCGAGCGGCGTCCGGTGAACGAAGGCGACAAGCCGCGGGTTAACATCCTCGGCCCGAGCTACGGCATGTTCAATTCGCCGAGCGACGTCGCCGAGATCCGCCGCCTGGTCGAAGGGATCGGCGCCGAGGTGAACATGGTGTTCCCGCTCGGCAGCCACCTCGCCGACGTGCGCCGGCTGGTCGATGCCGACGTGAACATCTGCATGTACCGCGAGTTCGGCCGCCTGCTGTGCGAGGCACTCGAGCGGCCGTACC
>CAMDXD010000217.1 GCA_945877995.1 Bordetella parapertussis | reverse complement strand
CAGCTGCGACATCGCGGTGGCCAGTGACGAGGCGACGTTCCGGTTACCTGAAATGGGCGGCGGACTGCCACCGACGCTGGCGATGACCGCCCTCTGGCCGCGCGCGATCGCGTCGCTGCCATGGCTGGTTTATACCGGCAGCAGGATCAGCGCGTCACGGGCGCGCGAGGCCGGCCTCGTCGACGAGACGGTCGCCACCGGATCGCTGGCAGCGCGCGGCACCGAGATCGCGGACACCATCGGCGCGCAGCCGCCCGAGGCGATCGCGGCGGTCAAGGAATACCTGCTGGCCGCGCGCGAGGCCGGTCCCGAGGCGCGCGCCGCGCTGGGAGCGAGCCTGTTTGCCGGAGTGCTTTCATCGCGTTGAGCGCCGCTGGACCTGCAGGCCGCACTCTAGATTCGAGTGCTACTGATTGCGGGGGGACGTCGGACCAAGCGATTCGCATCGACGGTTCCTTCCTGTAATGACGTAGCGTTGCTGGATTGCACGGCCACCAATTCGACTATGCTGCCGTACGCTTCACCGGCACAACCTGCGCGCCCTCGCGCAGAGCGTCCAGGTAGTCCGCCCAGGCCTGCATCATTTGCCGCCGCTCCGGCAGATGTTCGGCCCGGTTGTACGCCGCCCTTACGCCATCCCGTTCCGCGTGCGCCATCTGCCTCTCTATGGCGTCGCGATTCCAGCCCCGTTCGTTGAGCAGCGTCGTCGCCATTGAACGGAAGCCGTGCCCCGTTTGCTGATCCCGGCTGTAACCCATCCGCCGCAACGCCGCGTTAACCGTGTTCTCGCTCATCGGCCGACCATTGGTGCGGGCGCCCGGAAAGACATAGCAGCCGCGTCCGGTCAGCGCAAACAGGTCGCGCAGGATCGCGACGGCCTGCCGGGAAAGCGGCACGATATGGGCGTCACGCATCTTCATCCGCTCGGCAGGGATGCGCCATTCGGCCGCATCAAGGTCGAATTCGCGCCACTCTGCGCCGCGCAGTTCGCCGGGGCGAACGAACACCAGAGGCGCCAGCTTGAGCGCACAGATAACCTCGAAGGTTCCCGAATAGCCATGGATCGCCCGGAGCAGCTCGCCCACCTCGCGCGGATCGGTCACCGAAGCATGGTGCTTCACGACCAGCGGGGGTAGCGCGCCTCGCAGATCGCCAGACGGGTCACGGGTAGCCCGGCCGGTCGCGATGGCGTACCGGAACACCTGCCCGGCGTCCTGCACGATCCGGTGGGCGACGTCGATAGCCCCCCGGCTTTCCACCCGCCGCGCGCACGCCAGCAACACGGGCGCCGTTACCGCATCCATCGGCAGCGCGCCGATCCACGGGTAAAGGTTCACTTCCAACCGTCGGACGATCTTCGCGTGATAGCCCGGCGTCCAGGCCGGGCGCTGCTTGTCGGTCCATTCCTGCGCGACGACCTCGAAAGAGTTTGCAGCCCGCTCGGCTCTTGCCGCCTTTGCGGCTCGGCGTACGTCGCTCGGGTCGATGCCCTCGGCCAGCGACCGGCGCGCGTCCTCGGCACGGGTCCGGGCGAGCTTTAGCGACACCTCTGGATAGACACCTAGCGCCAGCAGCTTTTCCTTGCCGTCGAACCGGTACTTGAGGCGCCAGCGCCGCCCGCCCTCCGGCATCAGATGCAGGAACAGCCCACCACCGTCGAACAGTTTGACGGGCTTGGCGCCAGGCTTCGCGTTCTTGATCGCGGTATCGGTGAGCGGCATTTGGTGCCCTTTCCTGACGGCGGTTTGGTCGCGTACCCCCAAAGGTAGCGGGATACCCCCGAAACGTACCCCCACGCACCCCCGGCTGCAAAGGGACGCCACCGGACAGCCCCGCACCCTCTAGACGTAAAAAAGCCCGCAGACACGCGGGCTTAGGTAGGCTCTTCGGATGACTTCGGACAACTTCAAACAGACTGATGGTGCCGGATACAGGATTCGAACCCGTGACCTTCGGTTTACAAAACCGCTGCTCTACCAACTGAGCTAATCCGGCCGGTCCGACAGGAGTATAAGCGAGCCTCCCGGCGCCGGTGCTATACGCGTCGGCTGGTGCGGGGCTGCGTCCGCCGGGCGGCTGCTACTTGACCACTTGCAGACGCGGACGCGACGGACGCGACGGACTCGTCGGCGTGTCGGGCCCCGGCTCGTCGCCGCTATCGCTGGCCGTGGGCGACTCCGGGGCCTCGGTAGCCTGCCCCTGCGTGCCGGCCGCCGCCTCGGTCGGGAAGAACAGCCCCTGTCCGTTCTCTTTTGCGAAGATCGCGGCGATCGCACCGATCGGCACGCTGATCTCGCGCGACACGCCGTTGAAACGGGCAGAGAACTGCACCACGTCGCGCCCCAGAGTGATGTTGCGGGTCGCGTCCTGGCTGACGTTGAGCACGATCTCGCCGTTCTTCACGAACTCGAGCGGCACCCGTGTCGACCCGTCCACCTTCACCGAGATGAAGGGGGTGTAACCCGAGTCGCTGCACCATTCATAGATGGCGCGGACGAGGTAGGGTTTGGTCGTAGGGTCGGTCATGTCGACAGGCCTACTTGCGCATCACCTTCTCGGACGGCGTCATCGCATCGATGAAAGCCGGCCGGCTGAACAGCCGTTCGGCATACTTCGCCAGCGGCGCCGCCTGCCGGGGCAGTTCGATACCGTAATGCTCCAGGCGCCAGAGCAGCGGCGCGATCGCGACGTCGAGCATCGAGAATTCCTCGCCCAGCATGTATTTCTGCTTGGTGAATACAGGCGCGATCACGGTCAGGTTGTCGCGGATGATCTGGCGTGCCTTATCGACCGTCTTGGCATTGCCCTTCTCGAGCGTATCGACGTGGCAGAACAGTTCGTTCTCGAAGCGGTACAGGAACAGCCGCGCCCGCGCCCGCATCACCGGATCGGCCGGCATCAGTTGCGGATGCGGGAAGCGGTCGTCGATGTACTCGTTGATGATGTTCGACTCGTAGAGCACGAGGTCGCGTTCGACCAGCACCGGCACCCGGTTGTACGGGTTCATCACCGCCAGGTCTTCCGGCTTGTTGAACAGGTCGACGTCGGTGATCTGGAAATCCATGCCCTTTTCGTAAAGGACAATCCGGCAGCGCTGCGAGAACGGACAGGTCGTTCCCGAATACAAGGTCATCATTTTATAAGTTCTCCTCCGCCGGTCTCGAGCCGGCGTGAGTGGGTTCCGGGGTGCTGGAAAGCACCTTCAGGTACAGCTCAGTGCTTGATGTCCCGCCAGAACTCGAGCTTCAGCAGATACGCGAATACGAGGAGGATCGCAAGGAAGAACATGACGATGATGCCGACGCGGCTGCTCTGCACCTTCCACGGCTCGCCCATGTACACCAGGTAGTTCACCAGGTCGCCGACGGCGCGGTCGTATTCAACCGCGTTCAGCAGGCCGGGTTCACCTGGGGCGATGCTCTTCACCTGCACCGCATGGCCGTGGGACTGCTTCTCCTCGATCTTCAGTTGCGCCGCGCCCTGCAACTGCCAGAGCGGATGCGGCATGCCGATGTTCGGATATGCGAGGTTGTTCCAGCCCAGCGCACGCGATTCATCGACATAGTAGGACTTGAGCAGCGTGTAAATGTAGTCGGGACGCTTGGAACGGGCGATCACGGTCATGTCCGGTGGCGCCTTGCCCATCCACTCTTTCGCATCGGTCGGGCGCATCGCGATCGTCATTGGCGAGCCCACCTTGTCGGTCGCGAACAGCAGGTACTCCTTGATCTGCTCTTCGGTCAGCCCGAGATCGGTCAGCCGGTTGAACCGCATGTAGTTCGCACTGTGGCAACCCATGCAGTAGTTGACGAACAGATGCGCACCGCGTTGCAGGGACACCGCATCCTGCAGATTCACCGGCGCGCGCTGGCGCGGGAACTCGCTGCTCGACGCGATCGCCGTCGCCGGGACCGCAGCCGCGAACAGCGCGGCCACGCTGACGAGGGCTGCGATAGCCCGGTTTCTGATCATGGCCATCTTCATCATGTCAACCGCTCGGGTTCGGGTTTGCACTTGTCGATGCGGCTGTACCAGGGCATTGCCAGGAAGAACGCGAAATAGGCGAGCGTCAGCAGGCGCGAGACGATCGTCGCCACCTCGACTCCACCGATGATCGGCAGCACCTCGGGCATCTTGCCCCAGACATCGGTCGTGGCCACGCCCAGGTAACCCAGCACGAGGAAGCTCACCACGAAGATCGCCAGCGCAGCACGGAAGATCGGACCCTTGTAGCGGATCGACTTCACGGGGCTCTTGTCGAGCCAGGGCAGGAAGAACAGGATGATCACGCCCGCGCCCATCACGGCCACGCCTGCGAACTGCGACCCGAACATCGCGGGCACGGCACGCAGCATCGCGTAGAAGGGCGTGAAGTACCAGACCGGGGCGATGTGCGCCGGGGTCTGCAGCGGGTCTGCCGGCAGGAAGTTGTTGTACTCGAGGAAGTAGCCACCCATCTCAGGACCGAAGAACAGGATCGCGAAGAACACGATGAAGAACACGACGATGCCGATCAGGTCTTTCACGATGTAGTACGGGAAGAACGGGATACCGTCGACCGGCTTGCCGGTGATCGGATCCTTGTTCTTCTTGATCTCGATGCCGTCGGGGTTGTTCGAACCCACTTCGTGCAGCGCGACCAGGTGCAGGAACACCAGCCCGGCCAGCACCAGCGGCAGCGCGATCACGTGCAGCGCGAAGAACCGGTTCAGGGTCGCGTCGGACACCAGGAAGTCGCCGCGGATCCAGACCGACAGGTCGGGCCCGATGAACGGCACCGAGGAGAACAGGTTCACGATCACCTGCGCGCCCCAGTAGGACATCTGGCCCCAGGGCAGCAGGTAGCCCATGAAGGCCTCGGCCATCAGGGCGAGGTAGATCATGCAGCCGAAGATCCACAGCAGTTCGCGCGGCTTGCGGTACGAGCCGTACAGCAGCGCGCGCATCATGTGCAGGTACACCACGACGAAGAACATCGAGGCGCCGGTCGAGTGCATGTAGCGGATGAACCAGCCGCCCGACACGTCACGCATGATGTATTCGACCGAGCCGAACGCGGTCAGCGCGTCTGGCTTGTAGTTCATCGTGAGGAAAATGCCGGTGACGATCTGCAGCACCAGCACGATCATCGCCAGCGAACCGAAGTAGTACCAGAAGTTGAAGTTCTTCGGAGCGTAGTACTCCGACATGTGGTACTTCCAGGTCGACACCAGCGGGAACCGCTCGTCGACCCAATCAACCAGCCCTTGCCCGGCTGCAACGATTCGACTCATGACCCTTATGCCCCCTTGCTGTCGTCGCCGATACGCAGGCGAGTGTCGTTCAAGAACTTGTATGGCGGCACCACCAGGTTGGTCGGTGCGGGCATCCCGGCGAACACCCGCCCGGCCAGGTCGAACACCGAACCATGGCAGGGGCAGTAGAAGCCGCCTGCCCAGCCTTCGGTCGGCGCCAGCCGGTCGGTGGGCGAACAGCCGAGGTGGGTGCAGATGCCGAGCAGCACGAGCATCTCGGGCTTGATCGAGCGCGTGGCGTTGGCGGCGTAGTCGGGCTGCTGCGGCGACTTCGACTCGGGATCGGCCAGCTTCGGCTTTACGGCATCGAGAGTGGCCAGCATCTCGGGCGTACGGCGCACCACCCAGACCGGCTGGCCGCGCCATTCGGCACGCAGCAGCATGCCGGGTTCGATCGCACCGATGTCGACATCGACCGGCGCACCGGCTGCTTTCGCGCGCTCGCTCGGGAACCAGCTCGCCAGAAACGGCGCGCCCGCTGCCGCCGCACCCGCTGCGCCGACAGCCGAGGTGGCCGCGAGCAGCAGCTTGCGCCGCTGAGGCATTTCAGCGCCAGGTGCCGCCGGGGTGAAGGATCCGCCGCTTGTGTTGCCAACCACGGGCGCGGTCATCGAGGGTGACTTGCTCATGTCATTCTAGCCTTTGCCGGAACCATAACCACGGGATTGTACCGAATCGGATGCGAGACCTGAAGCCTCGGATGCGTTCGCCGGGCGGTCGCAGCGCGTTTCGCGCGCTTCCAGACAGCCGTAATGGTGACCGAAAGCGGCGAAACCGGCGGATCAGGCCGGGTTGTCGATGTCGATGAAGCGGTGATCGAGGCCGTGCTCGCGCGCCAGATGTTCGCCGACGGCCTGTACCCCGTAGCGCTCGGTGGCGTGGTGACCGGCGCAGACCAGGGCGATTCCGCACTCCCTGGCCACATGCACCGTCTGCTCGGACACTTCTCCGGTGATGAAGACATCGGCGTGCGGCCAGGCGTCCTCGATGTAGCGCTGGCCACCGCCGGTACACCATGCCGCGCGGCGCAGCGGCATCGCAGGATCGCCGACCACCAGTGGCTCGCGCCCCAGCGCCAGCGCGACCTTGCGCGCGAATGCCGCCAGGGTTGTCGCGCCCGTCAGCTGCTGCGGCAGGTCGCCCACCGCGAGCAGGCCGGCCCGATCGAGCGAACCGGTGCGCTCGATCCCCAGTTGCACGCCGAGCCGGCTGTTGTTGCCGAGCGTCGGATGCACGTCGAGCGGCAGGTGGAAGGCGAACAGGTTGAGATCGGCACCGATCAGGCGCGCGACCCGTGCCCGCCGATAGCCCGTGAGCCGCCCGCTGTCGCCCTTCCAGAACAGGCCGTGATGCACCAGCAGCGCGTCGGCCCCAGCGTCCACGGCGGCATCGATCAGCGCCTGCGAGGCGGTCACCCCGGTCACCAGCCGGTGCACCTTTGCGCGTCCCTCGACCTGCAGCCCGTTCGGGCAGTAGTCGTCGACCGCCGCGGGCGGCAGCAGGCTGTCGAGGTAATCGCTGAGCGCCTGTCTGTCCATCGTCTCGTCGGGGATGCAGTGCCGGGCCGGATCGGCGGCGCG
>CAMDXD010000216.1 GCA_945877995.1 Bordetella parapertussis | reverse complement strand
CGAGGCGGCGCAGGCCCTCGACCAGCACGGGGACGATGTCACGGGAGGCTACGCCGCCGACGATGCCGCACATGGGGGGTCAGGCCCGGGGGCTGCCGGTGGGGCGGCAGGGGTGGGTGGGTGGGGTGCGGAGGGGGAGTTTTGGGGGGGGTTGCATAGTTATTGATGATAGCGCCTGTGACGGCGGGCTGGCAGGATCGTTCCAACCACGCAGGCTGCGACAAACAGATCAACCATGATGACGGTACCGCAATGGCGACCACCCGCTCGATCCCCTCGCCGTCGGTCACCGCCTTCATCGAGCCCCGCATCCACCTCGTCCGTGGCGCGCGCGTCATGCTCGATTCCGATTTGGCGGGTCTTTACGGCGTGACGACCAAGCGCTTCAATGAAGCGGTAAAGCGCAACGAAGCCCGGTTCCCCGGCGACTTCATGTTTGCGCTCACCCAGGACGAGTACGGAATTTTGAGGTCGCAATTTGCGACCTCAAAGCCCGGCCGCGGCGGCCGGCGGTACGCCCCGCTCGCCTTCACTGAACATGGCGCCATCATGGCGGCTATGGTCCTTAACAGCCCGCATGCGGTCGACATGTCCGTGCACGTGGTGCGCGCCTTCGTGCGTATGCGCGAGGTCATTGCTCAGAACGACGAGATCACCAGCAAGCTTTTCGAACTCGAGCAGCGCATCGACTCGCAGGATGAGTCCATCCTCGATATCGTCCAGGCCATCAGGCAGCTCATGACTGCGCCATCCCAGCCGCCTGCGCAGCCTGAGCCGTCGAAAAGGAGAATCGGGTTCGTGTAGTCGGACCACATCGCTGCACCGGCGGCTCAGCTCGACGTCGAGGCTGCCAGCTCACTCGGAGTATCATTTCCATCATGCAAATCGCGACTGGAACAGTGATCGACGGCAAGATCGTCCTTGAAGGGGTCCCGCTATCTGAGGGCGCCAGGGTCACGGTTGTGACTCGCGGGGCTGACGAAGGTTTTGCCCTGACCTCCGCCGAGGAAGGCGCGTTGCTCGAGTCGATCGCTCAGATCGAGCGCGGCGAGTGTTTCTCGCTGGACGAGGTGTTGGCGTCCTCGCCTTCTGGCACTCGGTTCGTGAGCATCAGCCTCGGCTATGAACCGCGCATTGAACCCTTGGAATGACCGCCATGCTTCCTCGCCTCGTCGCCGCTGAGTACAGCGCTGGCCATACGTTGTGGCTGCGGTTCGCCGATGGTCTTGAAGGCGAAGTCGATCTGCGGGCTCAACTCCACGGCGAGATCTTCGAGCCGCTCCGTGACGAAGCCTATTTCCGGAAAGTCGCTTTCCATCCCGAGCTTCGCACGGTCGTGTGGCCGAACGGGGCTGACTTGGCGCCTGAATTTCTTCGTTCGCTACTGCGAGTCGCGGCGTAGCCGGACGTTCGAACGAACAGCCACCAGCGGCGCCCCGCGAGCGGGCGCTCGGTCTCAAGAGCTTGGCTTCTGACACGGACGTTGAGGACGCCTGGTCGGCTGAAGCAGAACAGCGCCTTGCCGAGCTGCAGCGCGGAGCAATCTCCGGGATTCCCGTAAATGACGCTATCGCCCGTGCCCGCGACGCCATTCGATGATTGCATCGATTCATCCGCTTGCAGCAGATGAGCTTGTCGATGGTGCTGTTTTCTATGCGGGGTCACAGGGTAAGGCGGGGAGTTTCGGGGGTTTTGGCATGGCTATCGATGATGGCGCCTGCGGGAGAGGCGTGGCACGATGCTTGTCGGTTGGTCCATCGATCATCACTCAGGGGTAGGGAAATGTCCGCTGTCGTTTCGGCCATCGCCGATCAGATCCGGTTGCTCAACAGCGAAGAGAAGGCGGATCTTCTAGGGTCGCTTATCGCCGAACTCGACGGGCCGCCCGAGGCCGGCGTGCGAGAGGCCTGGCTTGAAGAGGCATCGCGCCGCCGCCAGGACGTGCTGAACGGGCGTGTCGAGCCTGTGCCGGCGGAGCGGGTGTTCGCCAACCTCCGGGCGCGGCTCGGCGGGTGAGGCTGGAGTTCCACCCGGAGGCGGAGCGGGAACTGATCGAGGCTGCGGTCTACTACGAAAGCCGGGTGCCGGGGCTGGGCGTCCGATTCGAAGCGGAAGTCTTACGTGCGGCGACGCTCCTGCTCGACCAGCCGGCCGCCGGCCGCGCAGTCGATCTGGCGTTGCGGGAGTTCTCTCTCAGGCGCTTCCCGTTCAATCTTGTGTACTCCGTCGGCTCCGACCATTTGCGCGTCGAAGCGGTCGCCCATCACAGCCGACGTCCAGGTTACTGGCGCGGCCGGGGAGGCGATTGAAGCAGTGCCCTTCAGCGCAGAGCCGAACAACGACAGCCGGCGGATGTGGTGCCGCTGACAGACTGCCGCGAGGATTACCGGATCGATGCTAATTCGGGGATGAAGGCGCTACAACCACCTGCACATGAAATCCGCCATCGCCGGCCGCACGATGTGCGAGCGGTCGTGGCAGCAGTGCCCGCTGTCCTCCCAGATCAGCGTCTCCACCGGGCCGCCCGCCTCGGCTGCCATCCGGGTGGCGTTCTCCATCGGGGTGATGGTGTCGAGCCCGCCATGCACGATCATCAGCGGGCAGCGGATCTTCGCCGCCGCGCCCTCGAGGTCGATGCACTCGAAGAACGTGCGCGCCTCCTCCACCGAGCGCGAGCCGCTGACGTAGACGAAGCCGTCCAGCGTCGCGCGCGGGATGCTCGCGAGGTTGCGCAGGTGGTACATCGCGCCCCAGGCCACCGCGGCGCGGATGCGCGTGTCCATCGACGCGGCCTTCGGTGCGTAGTAGCCGCCGGTGCTGCGGCCGATGATGCCGATGCGCCCGGCGTCGATCTGCGGGCACTGCTCGAGGAAGTCGAGCACCGCGATCACGCACTGCTCGAAGTCGCGCCGCCAGGGCATGCGGAACAGCGTCTCGCCCTGGCCGGGGCCGTCGAATGCGAGCGTCGCCAGCCCGCGCTCGACGCAGAGATCGTTGACCACCTGGTAGTCTTCCTTGGTGGTGTCGAGGCCGCCGAGCAGGATCACGCAGGGCGGCTTCGATCCGTCCTTCCGGCCCTCGGGCAACCGCAGGTAGGCCGGCATCTCGATGCCGTCGAACGGGATGCTCACCGGCTGCAGCGGTGGCGAGAGCATCGGCGCGGCGCGCGCGAACACCGCGACCTTGCGGTCGTGCACGGTGCGCTTGAGCTGCGGGTCGTCGTAGTACAGGTTCTGCGCGTAGTGGAAGTAGAGCGCGGCGCGGGCGTATTCGCGCGCAGCGGTGCGGATGTGCCCCTGTTCCTCGGCGCTTTGGCCGCGCTGCTCGGCGGCGTCGCCGAATTGCGACCATACCGTGCACCACTGCGACCAGTCGTCCATCGCCGCCCGGATGTCGAGCAGGTCCCGGTAATGCACGCCGTCGCCCAGGAAACGATGCATGCCCTGACCGATCACCTCATCCACTCGCGCCCGTGTCATGGGTTACTCCTCCGTCGCGATGTTGTCGTCGTTTATGATGGCGGCACTACAAGAAAAGCTGGAGGAGACCTCGATGAAATATACGCTGCCCCGGACATTCCCCATGCCGCCTGCCGCCCTGCGCCTCGGCATCGGCCTGGCCGGCATCGCGCTGCTGTTCGCGGGCGTCGCCACACCGGCGGCCGCGCAAGTTGCCGCGACCGCCTGGCCGTCGAAGCCCGTGCGCATCATCATCCCGACGCCGGCTGGTGGCAACCCCGACTTCGTCGCGCGGCCGATCATGCAGAAGATGGCCGAGCAGCTGCGCCAGCCGTTCGTGATCGAGAACCGCCCGGGCGCGGCCGGCACCATCGGCGTGGACTTCGTCGTGCGCGCGCCGGCCGACGGCTACACGATGCTGTTCGGCGCGGTCGGCCATGTCGCCACGTCGTCGGCGTTGTACGCGAAGCTGCCCTATGACGCGCTCCGCGACCTGATCCCGGTCACCAACCTGGCCGATGCACCGTTCGCACTGTTCGTGCATCCGTCGCTGCCGGTGAAGTCGGTGAAGGAACTGATCGCGCTCGCACGCAAGCGCCCGGGCGAGATCACCTATGCGAGCTTCGGCGTCGGCAGCTATCCGCACTTCGCGACCGAAGCGCTGAACGCGATGGTCGGGATGCGCATGAACCATGTGCCGTACAAGGGCAGCGCCCCGGCGGCCACCGCGCTGCTGTCGGGCGAGGTGATGGCCGGGCTCGACGCGCCGCAGTCGACCCTGCCCCACCTGCGCAGCGGCCGGCTGCGCGCACTGGCGATCGGCTCGACGCAGCGCATCGCGATCGCACCGGAGATACCGACCTTCGCAGAAGCGGGACTGCCGGGCTATACCGCGAGCGCGTGGTTCGGGCTGTTCCTGCCGGCGGGTACGCCGAAGGCGATCGTCGATGCGACGCACCGCGAGGGCGTGCGCGCGCTGCAGTTGCCGGAGATCCGCGAGCCGCTGCTGAAGGCGGGCTTCCAGGTAATCGGCAGCACACCGGAACAGTTCGCACAGCAGGTGCGCGAGGACATCGCCCGGTTCACCAAGATCGCGCGGGAGGCGGGGATCAAGGCGGAGTGAGCGAGGTTCTTCGGGCGCATGTGCTGAAGCGCCTGACCAGCGGTGATGGACCCTACCGAGCAACCAAGGGCCACACCGCCGGGTCGCGAATCGACGGCACCGTGAGGTCGACGTCCAGCAGTGGCCAGTGCAGGTGGTCGGGGGTAGGACGTTCGATCACCGACAACTGCGCGATGGTGGCGTCGCGAAACCAGGGGAACTGATCGAACGGCAAGGCAAGCTCCTCGTCGTCGATCATGAGCCAGAGTCCGTGACTCGAGACGTTGGTGAGTTCAACCCTTGAAATGCCGGCGCCAGGCATCTTCGATCTCCGCTGCGTGTACTTCGATGATAGCTCGCGCATTGCGCAGCAGGTGCGCGAGGACATCGCGCGCACACCATCGCATTCATCCTTGCCGGTTGTCGCCGATAAGGCGACAATCGATGCCGATCATGCAGCATTCCATCGCCACCCTCCTTTTCCCGGAATACCGCCGTCGCGTGCTCGGCCTGCTGCTGCTGAAGCCGGACCTGGCCCTGCACGGACGGGAAATCGCTCGCAGGACCGGTTTATCGCCGGGGACGATCACGCGCGAACTGGGCAAGCTTGCCGACGTGGGCCTGCTGAGACGCGAGAAGCGCGGAAACCAGCAGGTCTACAGCGCCGATACGACCGCTGCGGTTTACCCGGAGCTGGCGGGCATCCTGCGGAAGACATCCGGTCTTGCGGACGTTCTGGTCGAGGCGTTGGCGCCGCTTGACGGGATATCGTTGGCCTTCGTGTTCGGGTCGGTTGCGCAGGGCCACGAGACTGCCAACAGCGATGTCGACGTGATGATCGTGGGCAGCGCGGGCTTTCGTGAGGTAGTGCGTGCGCTTCATCCTGCCCAGGGGATCCTGGGGCGCGAGGTGAACCCGAAGGTGATGTCACGCAGCGAGTTCGCGTCGATGCGCAAGGAGGATCCATTCCTCATCGACGTGCTTTCCAGGCCCCGGCTGTTGCTGATCGGTACATTCGATGACGCTGAAGAACCTGCTGGGAATCAGCCTCGAGGTGGCGCCCGTCGACGAGGCACGGGTGGCGCGGCTGCTGGCCGCCGCGGAAAGGAACATCGCTGACGCTCGCCTGGCCGTGCTGAGCACCGAGAACCGGTTCGATGCCGCCTACAAGGCGATCATGCAGCTCGCCATGCTTGCGCTGGGCGCGAATGGCTACCGGGTCATGACCAGCAGGCCGGGACATCACCAGACCGCCATACAGTCGCTTGCAGCGAGCGTCGGCGTCGATCGCGACACCTTGATCGTGCTGGATGCGCTTCGCAAGCAGCGCAATCTGTCCGACTACTCCGGCGACCTCGTCACCGACGCGACCGCTGCGGAATGCCTTGCAAGCGCGTGTGAGCTTCGCGATCGAGTAAGGGACTGGTTGAAGCGGGAGCGGCCAGAGATCAAGGTGGGCTGAGCATCGGGCGCGGAAGGACGAGTGACGCGCCACCACCGCATCGCGTGTTCAATCTCCCGCCGTGCTCTGGCGAGGACGAAAACGCGATGCGCCAAGGTCAGCCGGCGCGCTTCAGCCGCGCGAAAAAGTGTTCCGCCGGTTCGCCTGTCTCGTGGTCGGCCTCATCGATTGCCGCTTCCAGCTCAGCCTGCAGCGCGGGCGGCAACGTCACGGCGGGCTCGTCGCCGTGGGCGATGACGGCGACGACGGTTCCGGTGGCGATCTTCATGGCCTCATCGTATCCGAAAGATTCGACCCGCTTCAATCACGAGATGACCGTCTTCCGCCCGGTTACTTCCCCTTCTTCGGCCGCTGCCACCCCGCCCGGTGCTGCTGCTGCTTCGGGTTCACCACCAGCCCGCCGGGCGGCACGTCCTGCCACACCGTGGTACCGGCGCCGACGGTGCTGCCCTTGCCCACCTTCACCGGCGCGACGAGTTGCACATCCGACCCGATGTGCACGTCGTCTTCGATCACGGTGCGATGCTTGTTCGCGCCGTCGTAGTTGCAGGTGATGGTGCCGGCGCCGATGTTCACGTCGCGCCCGACCACCGAGTCGCCGACATAGGCGAGGTGGTTGGCCTTGCTGCGCGCGCCCAGGGTGCTGGCCTTCACTTCGACGAAGTTGCCGATGTGCACTTCGTCGGCCAGCGCCGCATCCGGACGCAACCGTGCATACGGGCCGATGCGCGCGCGCGCACCGACGCTCGCGCCGTCGATATGGCTGAACGCTTCGACGCGGGTACCGGCGCCGATGGTCGCGTTGCGGATCACGCAGTGCGGCCCGACGCTCACGCCGTCGGCGAGCTTCACCGTGCCT
>CAMDXD010000215.1 GCA_945877995.1 Bordetella parapertussis | reverse complement strand
CTGGTGGCCGCAGCACTCTGCCGGCGCAAGGCGGCGATCTCGTCGGCGGGATCGGAGGCAGTGCCATCGGGCGCGAGATCGTGCGCCACGAGCAGCGCTTCGATCTGCGCTTCGATCTCGGCGATCGGTTTCTCGAAATCGAGGAAGGTCTGTTTCATCGATGACAATGATAGCCGATCGCCGGGACCTTCATCGGCGCCCATCGGCTAGAATCCGCGGTCAACCCCACGCGCGCAGTCCATGACCCCGATACTGGCTTTCGACATCGAAACCATCCCCGACATTGTCGGGCTGCGCGTGCTGCACGGGCTGTCGGACGCCCTGTCCGACCAGGATATCGTCGACATGGCGCACCAGAAGCGACGGCAGAGCCACGGCACCGACTTCCAGCCGCTGCACCTGCAGAAGGTGGTCGCGATCTCCTGCGCGCTGCGCGAAGGCGATCACTTCCGCGTGTGGTCGCTCGGACTGCCGGAGGACAGCGAGGCGACGCTGGTCCAGCGCTTCTTCGACGGCGTCGAGAAGTACCTGCCGCAGCTGGTATCTTGGAACGGCGGCGGCTTCGACCTGCCGGTGCTGAACTACCGCGCGCTGGTCAACGGCGTCACCGCACCACGCTTCTGGGAGCTCGGCGACGACGACCGCGAGTTCAAGTGGAACAACTACATCAGCCGCTATCACATGCGGCACCTCGACCTGATGGACCTGCTGGCGATGTACCAGCCGCGCGCGTCCGCACCGCTGGACGAACTGGCGAAGCTGTGCGGGTTCCCGGGCAAGCTGGGCATGGACGGCAGCCAGGTATGGGGTGCGTTCCGCGACGGACGCCTTCCCGAGATCCGCGCCTACTGCGAGACCGATGCGGTCAACACCTACCTGATGTACCTGCGCTTCCAGCACCTGCGCGGCACGCTGGTGCCGGCGGTCTACGAGCAGGAGATCGCGCGGGTACGCGCGACGCTCGGCCGCACCCCTGGCGCGCACTGGCAGGAGTTCCTCGCGGCATGGCCTTCATGATGCGCGCGTCTGCCGCGCTGTCGGCTGCCGCGCGATGAGCACCGCCCGTTCCTTCGGCCGGCGTGGCCCTGCGCCATCGGGCGCCTCGGTTGCCTCGGTCGACCTGTCCACCCTGCCCCTCGTGGAGATCGAGTCGCTCGACCAGGACGGCCGGGGCATCGCACGCCTCGACGGCAAGACCCTGTTCGTCGACGGTGCACTGCCCGGGGAGCGGGTACGCATCTCCTCCTACATGCGCAAGCCGACCTACGAGTTCGCGCAGACGGTGGCGGTCGAACGCGTGTCGGCCGAACGCATCACGCCGCGCTGCCCGCACTTCGGGGTTTGCGGCGGCTGCGCCATGCAGCATGTGCAGCCCAGGGCCCAGGTGGCGACCAAGCAGCGGGTCCTCGAAGACGCGCTGATGCATATCGCGAAATTGCGCCCCGGCATGATGCTCTCGCCGATCCACGGGCCGACCTGGCACTACCGCTACCGTGCCCGCCTGTCGGTGCGGCTGGTGGCGAAGAAAGGCGGCGTGCTGGTCGGCTTCCACGAGAAGCGCAGCAGCTTCATCGCCGACATGCGCGAGTGCCATGTGCTGGCGCCGGTGGTGGCCGACCTGCTGGTGCCGCTGCGCGCGCTGGTCGAGGCGCTGTCGATCGCCGACCGCATGCCGCAGATCGAAGTGGCGGTGACCGATCCGCGCGCGCGCGCCGTCGGGGCCGCGCCCCTGCCCCATTGCGCACTGGTGTTCCGCAACCTCGCGCCGCTGACGCCGGAAGACGAGGCGCTGATGCGCAGCTTCGCCGACACCCACCGGGTGCAGGTGTTCCTGCAGCCCAAAGGGCCGGACACCGCGTTTGCGCTGCATCCGACCGAGCCTGCACTGCTCGAGTACCGACTGCCGGAGTTCGGCGTCGGCCTGCAGTTCTCGCCGACCGAGTTCACCCAGGTCAACCATGCGATCAACGAGGTGCTCGTGCGCCGCGCGATCGGCCTGCTCGCACCCCGCCCTGGCGAGCGCATAGCTGACTTCTTCTGCGGACTGGGCAACTTCTCGCTGCCGATCGCGAGCCAGGGTGCGGACGTGGTCGGCGTCGAGGGCGCGAAATCGCTGGTGGCGCGCGCGGCATCGAACGCAGCACGCAACGGCCTGTCCGCGCGTACCCGCTTCGAGGCGGGCGATCTGTTCAAGGCCGATGCCGACACCCTCGCCCGCCTAGGACGCTTCGACAAGTGGCTGGTCGACCCGCCGCGCGACGGTGCCCTCGCGTTGATCAAGGCGATCGGTGAGCCGACCGCCGCTGGCGCCGTGGTGCCGCCACCCGCGCGCATCGTCTACGTGTCGTGCAACCCGGCGACGCTGGCGCGCGATGCCGGGTTGCTGGTGCACACCAAGGGCTATGTGCTGCGCGCGGCGGGCGTCGTGAACATGTTTCCGCACACCGGGCATGTCGAGTCGGTCGCATGGTTCGAGCATGACCCGACCGCGGCGCTATCCGCTGCCCTGCCCGACCAGCTTCCGCCGCAATGAAAAAGGCCCGCCGAAGCGGGCCTTTTTCGATCACGCGTATTGCCTGTGCGGTCAGTCGCGGTTGCCGGTGAACGCCATCAGCAACTGCACCAGGCTCGAGAAGATGTTGTAGATGCTGATGTACAGGCTGAGCGTGGCCGACACGTAGTTCGTCTCGCCGCCGTTGATGATGCCGCTCAGCGTGTGGAGGATGAGCATCGTCGAGATCAGCACGACCACGGCCGAGATCGTCAGTGACAGCGCAGGCATCTGCAGGAACAGGTTCGCGACGATGGCGATCATCACGACGATCACGCCAACCATCAGGAACTTGTTCAGGAAGCTGAAGTCGCGCTTGGTCACGGTCGCGATCGTGGCCATCCCGAAGAACGATGCGCCGGTGCCAGCCGCCGCCATGGCGATGATCTGGCCACCGTTGGACAGCCCAAGTGCGGTCTGCAGCAGCGGGGCCAGCAGCAGGCCCATCATGAACGTGAAGGCGAGCAGCAATGCGACGCCCAGCCCGCTGTCCTTGTTCTTCTCGATCGCGAACACCATGCCGTAGAACACGGCCAGGATCACCACGAAACTCATGATCGGGTTGGTGCGCATGATCCCGAAGTTCAGCTGCATGCCGATCAACGCGCCGATGAGCGTGGGAATCATCGTCAGCGAAAGCAGCAGGTAGGTGTTGCGGAGCACCCGGTTCTGCGAGACCGAAAGTTCCCCTGCCTGGGCCGGGATCCGGAGTTCTGGTTGCATGTGTTCCCTCCTGGGAAAGTGAAAGCGGATTGCTACGACGACTCAGACCATGGCTTGCGCCGGAAGTTCCCTATGATGACAAAGGTTCAGGCTGCCAGTCTACCGTGACCGGTGTCCATGCCCCCGAGGCGGCTGGTGGCGCCCCGGGCCGGAATTGAGTAGCCTTCGGGCCGACGGGTACCCGGAAGCGTGGCCGAGTGGTTTAAGGCAGCGGTCTTGAAAACCGCCGTGGGGGAAACTCCACCGTGAGTTCGAATCTCACCGCTTCCGCCAAGACAACCCGTTGATCTGTATATTTTATTATTTTCAATAGGTTATCTGACATGGTGTGACACTTCGTTGTGACACTTTGCTACCTTCCAGTCATGAAGAAAGCAGAAATGTCGACACCACTTGGCCTTACCCTTCGGGCCGGCTAGTACCAGCTTCGCATCGTTGTCCCGGTCGACCTTCCCGCTCACTTCGGTCGGGCAGACTACCGATCGACACGGCGCCGCTGCCGAGCCGTGCTGAGCAGCTGATTCCCGATTGCTGGTGTGAGAGGCGATCGCGGCCAGCAGCGTGTAGCCATCTGGTGCGGCTCGGGCCACCACTTCGGCGCCGATGTTGCCGCTCGCTCCGGCGCGGTTGTCGACCAGTACCAACTGGCCGAGCAGTTCGGACAGGCGCGGCGCGAAGATGCGGACCGATGAATCCGTACCCCCGCCTGGCGCCGAGGGAACGATCACCCTTACCGGTTTTTCCGGCCATGTCGTTCATGCAAGCCCTGACCCTCAAGGCACTCAAGGCATTCCCGGGCTGCGCAATACTGCGCGCAATTCGCGCACCAGGATATCGACGATCAACGGGTCCGACGCCGCGCTCAAAAATCCCGGCGCGCAGTCATCCGATCAATGGATTGCGGACTGCAAGCGCTGGAAACCGGGAGAAGTCGCGGTCGGCCGACCACAACTCGGCTACGCCGTGCGAAAGGCAGATCGCGGCGATTCGCGCGTCGTGAATCGCCCCCCCGTGCACCTTGGCCGCCAGCGCCAGCGGCTCAAGATGCTGCAAGTAGTCGTCGGCCTCGGCGATGAACACAAGGTTGGCCAGCGTCTGCAAAGCGCGCAGTTGAGCGAAAGCCGTGCTGGCGGGCGTGGCGGTCTTGTAGATGCGGGGATGCGTGACGACGGCGAAGAACTCGTGCGCACACGGCCAGGGAATGGCCCATTCCCGGGCCCCGACGGCGAGCGACTCCAGTGTCAGGCGCGCACGGTCGTGGAAGGGCGAGTCCGCGCGGTGCGCATAGACCAGGATGTTGGTGTCAACCGCGATCACGGTAGATCTCGTCGCGCATCGTCTCCCAGCCGGCGCCCGCGAACTCCGGCGACAAGCCGTCACCCAGAAAAGGCTGCAGGGAAAAAGGCACGGCAGGCTTGCGCCTGCGCGCGCGCAGCGCCAGGCGAAGGCCCTCTTCGATCAGGGCCTTGAGCGTGGAGTTTTCGCGCCGCGCAACAGCTTTGCTGCGCTCCAGAAGTTCATCCGGAAGTTCAATGGTAGTCTTCATATGGGTCACCCATACTTTTGATATGGCGCGCATGGTAACTGGGTTGTAATAGCCGATCAAGCCGCTTCCAGCCGCTTCCAGGCACGCAAGCGCGTAGTGGCACCATCTAAGGTACAGCGCCTCGAAAGTGCATCGGGCACTGGGGCTTGCGGACCTGAGGTCCGGGCCCGTTGACCGCTACCGTTACCTGGTCTTCTACGTCGAACGCGACGATCACGTCGACGTCTGGCGCGTGCTTCACCAACAGCAGGACATCCCGGCGTGGATGAACGAACGCGGATGACGTCATCGAAGGGCGCTGCGCGCCTCAGCGCCTCGCTGGCAGCCGCACGCTCGACAGGTCCCCTCCCACGGTCAACCCGCCACCGAAACCGCTGGCCCGCACCGCCGACTCGTAGTCGGCGGCGGTGAGCGCACCCTTGGGCAGGCGATAAGGCCCCTGCTGCGCGGCACCGAGCGGCGGAATCAGGTGCGTGAGCATCAGCTGCCGCGCGCCCGAACGCTCTGCCATCGCCCCGAGGTCGGTCGCGGTGCTCTGCCGGTGGTAGATCGGCGCGGGAAAGCCGGTGCCGCCGTCCGGGCCCATCACCGGATGGATCGCCGAGTGCACGATGACCTGTGCACCTTTCGCCAGCGCCTCGACCTGCGCCGAGGTGGATGACGCGCGCGGCGGCGCCGGGGTGTCGTTGCCCGCATCGCCGCCGATGACCACGCTGCCCGCCGGGGTATCGACCCGATAGGACGCATGTCCCGCCACATGCGCCGAGCGCACCGCCGTGACCCGGACATCGCCGCTCGACCACACCACCTGTGCTGCGTCGGAGGATGCGAAGGTCCTGACATTGGCCAGGTCGGCGGGACCACCCGCCGGTCGCGCCTTCTCCTCGGCGCGGCGCTGCGCGATCTCGCCCGACTGGATGTAGGCGTCCGCAGTGTGCGCGACCAGCTTCGCGCAGCTCATCAGGTAGCCGGCGGGGGCAGCGGCATCGCCTGCGCACACGACATCGATCTTCGGCAGCTTGTATTGCTGCATCCAGCGCAGCTGGAGCAGGTCGGCGAGCCCGTCCACATGATCGGAATGCACATGGGTAATGAAGACCGCATGGACATCCCCGGGCGTGACCCCGACCTGCGACAGGCGCATCGTGGTGCCTCTGCCCGCGTCGAACTGCAGGTTTACCCCGCGGCAATCGTTGGAGTCGTCGCCATAGGTCACCAGGGTCCCCGCACCCGCCAGGCCCTGGAACGACGACGGACCGCCCTGGGTGCCGGTGAGGGTGATCACCATGCACGGTGCTGCCTGGGCCAGCGCCGGCAGGCCAAGCACGACGGACAGCACGAATATGGACCTTGCCATGACCCGATTCATCGATACGCCTCCTCGCTGCGCGGGTCCAGCCCGCGGGAATGTGATCGCCGAATGATACGCCGCGATCCGGGCGGGCCAGCCGGGCCGCCAGACGCCGCCCTGGATCCTCGATGCACGGCCTCGCGCCGACGTGACGGACCGATGAAAGCCTTGGTTGTTTCCACCTACCGAGAAATGGCACCATATGATCCAGCCAATCCACGCGGACTTCGCATGCGCCTCCTGATCCTCCCGACCCTGTTCACCACCGTGGCTGCCTGCGCGGTGCATGCGGCCGAACCCTTCCCGGTGAAACCGGTGCGCATGATCACCGCCTCGCCAGCGACCACCGGCGACCTGCTCGCCCGGCAACTCGCCCAGCAACTCGCCGAGCGCTGGGGGCAGCCGGTCATCGTCGAGAACCGGGCCGGCGGCGCAGGCGTGCTGGCGGCGGAAATCGCGGCGCGCGCCTCCCCAGACGGCTATACGGTCCATCTCGGGCAGCTGGGCTCGTTCGGCGCGGCCCCGAGCCTGCTCAAGAGCCTGTCCTACGACCCGGTTAAGAGCTTTGCGCCGATCACCCGCTTCGCCCAGGTGTCGCAACTGGTGATCTCCCACCCGTCGGTGCCGGCCACGACGCTGAAGGAGCTGATCGCCCATGCGAAGAACCCGGCGAGCCGCATGAGCTATGCCTCCGGCGGCGTGGGCACATCC
>CAMDXD010000214.1 GCA_945877995.1 Bordetella parapertussis | reverse complement strand
CACTCGTCGAACGCACAACCGGTGCACGCCGCACAGGTGGCCGTGTCCAGGCGCGCGAGGATTGCCGCGAGCGGTGCGACGGCGAACACGATGGCCAGCAGGAACAGGGCGGATGAAGCCGCGGCCAGCGGCGTGCGCGCGCCGGCATCGTAGTTCACGCCGCTGCGGTTGAACGAGCCACTGGACGGGTAGCTGGAGAAGAACGCACCGGCGATGTTCGACAGCCCCTGCCCGGTGAACTCCTGGGTGCTGTCGATGCGCTGGCTGGAGCGCACGGCGATGCTGCGCGCGATCGATACCGCCTCGGTCAGCGCGAGGATGGTGATCGCGAGCGCGATCGCGCCGGTCTCCCGGATCGTCGCGCCCGACAGGTCGGGCAGCGACAGTGGCGGCAGGGACGCGGGCAGCGCGCCCCAGGTATCCAGGAAGCCGGCGCCGCGCGGGATGTCGAGGCCGAAGAACGTCTTCATCTGGGCGTCGATGATCGCCAGCGCCGGCACCATCGCGCAATAGAGCCCGTACTCGATCGGCATCCCGGCAAGGGTTGCGAACGCCACGCACTGGGGCAAAACGATCACCGCGCCGGTCAGCCCGGCGAGCAGGTCGGCGCGGGCGGACTGGCGAGTGATGCCGGGCAGCCAGCGCATGAATGGCAGCAGGCGCAGGATCTTGCGGGGCAGGGCGTTCGAATCGGTTAAAATCGGGTGCACGTAGTCCGGATGTCCCGAATGAGAGTTTGGGGGCGTCACTGCGACAAGGCAGTGCAAGTCCCGCACAGCATCCGTCCCTGCCCGATTATCGGGCAAGCGTCAGGTCCGGGCAAACCGCGTCGAGGCTCCGGCTGGCGCTGGACTGCCGAGTGCTCGATTGACCGTCCCCACCCGCTTCCATTAAAGTCCGTGCCACTTTGCGGTGCGAGAAAGCAGTGTATCGATGAAGAATGCAATGAGAGGCGGTTTCATCGGCCTTGCAGCCATCCTCCTCGGAACGACGGCAGTTCCGGTGTCCGCCCAGTCGCCCGCTGGTGATGCGCGCGTGGGCGCACAGCGCGCGGCCATGTGCGCCGGCTGCCACGGCATCAGCGGACTGCGCAATGCCTACCCCGAGGTCTTCCATGTTCCGAAGATCGGCAACCAGTATCCGGAGTACATCGTGTCTGCCCTGCAGGCGTATCGCAGCGGCGAGCGCAGTCACCCGACCATGCGTGCGATTGCCTCGTCGCTGACCGACCAGGCAATGGCCGACCTGGCGGCGTTCTACGGGCAGGGCGGCCTGCGTGCAACCACGGCGTCCGTCAAATGAGCATGACCACGATGACCCCGATTCGATCAGCCGTCCGCATCCTGGGCGCGAACACCCTGCGCCTCGCAATTTCCGCCGGGCTGGCCTGCGTGTTCCTGGCCTCGCCGGCGATCGCGCAGAACGCGCAGCGCGGTGCCGAACTGTCCAAGCCCTGCGCGGCCTGCCATGGTCCCGACGGCAACAGCATTGCGCCGAACTTCCCGCGCCTTGCAGGCCAGCACGAAGACTACCTGGTGCATGCGCTGAGGTCCTACCGTACCGGCGCGCGCAAGAACGCGATCATGGGCGGCCAGATCGGCAACTTGACCGAGCAGGATTTTCGCGACATGGCTGCGTACTACGCGCGGCAGAAGGGGACGCTGGCAGTCATTCGCCAGTAGCAGGGCCGTCTACCCGGCGTGTGCGGCGGGTGCGTCCAGCTGCGCACGGCATCATGCCCTGCGCTGCACGCACTCCAGGTAGGCATCGCCGTCGGGTGCCGTATTGTCACGCTGTGCGCGCCACATCGTTTCGGCAAGGCACTCGATCAGCGCATGCTGGGCGGCCATCGGTTCGCCATGCCGTGCCAGCACCCGCTGGTAGGCGGCGCGGATGCCCGGCGGCTGGTCGATGGACAGCTGCTCGGCGAGCGCGAGGTGCAGGTGCAGGTGCAGGAACGGATTGGCTTTGCCGCCCTCCGGCAGGAAGTCGTGCGTGTCGGGCGCCGGGGCGGCTTCGAGCAGTGGGTGATACTCCGGATGCGCGGCGATGATGTCGACCATGATCGCCTCCAGTGGCGCCAGCGGTTCGCGCGCCAGATGCTTGCGCCATGCATCGGCGAGGAAGCTGCGCGCTTCGTCGCGCGTGGGCTGGAACAGGCTCATGCCGGGGGAACCGTCTTGCGCCGGTACTCGCACAGGTCCCTGATCAGGCAGCCTGGACAATCCGGGCGCACGGCCTTGCAGATGTAGCGGCCGTGCAGGATCAGCCAGTGGTGTGCATGCTGCAGGTATTCCGGCGGTACGACCTTCAGCAGCCGGCGCTCCACCTCGAGCGGTGTCTTCCCGGGCGCGAGCGGGATCCGGTTGCCGAGCCTGAACAGGTGGGTGTCGACCGCGATCGTCGGATGGCCGAACGCGATGTTGAGGATCACGTTGGCCGTCTTGCGGCCCACGCCGGGCAGCCGTTCCAGGGCCTCGCGATCATCCGGGACTTCGCCGTCGTGGTCAGCCAGCAGGATCGCGCAGGTCTGCGCGACATGCTTTGCCTTCGAGCGGAACAGCCCTATGGTGCGGATGTACCGTTCGATGCCCGCCTGCCCGAGCGCGAGCATTTCGCGCGGCCCGGGCGCGTCACGAAACAGCGCCGCGGTGGCGAGGTTCACGCTGCGATCGGTTGCCTGCGCCGAGAGGATCACCGCCACCAGCAGCTGGAACGACGTATTCCAGTCGAGTTCACCCTTCGGATGCGGATTCGCCTGCGCGAACCGCTCGAAGATCGCGCGCCGCTTCGCCGGATTCATCGCGGGGCAGTCCTGGCGGGCAGTCAGGCCGGCTTGCGGTGCTTGTCGAACACGACCGAATCGGCGAACAGCGACTCGATCTGCCCTGGCGCGTAGCCGAGTTCGCCCAGCACGTCCGAGGTGTGCTGCCCGAGCCAGGGTGCCGCGGAACGGAACTGCTGCGGCGTGCGCGAGAACTTCACCGGATAGCCGATGTTCTTCATCTTGCCGATGATCGGGTGTTCGACGTCGAAGAACATCTCGCGCGCCTTGATGTGCGGGTCTTCGACCGTCTCGTCGAAGGTGTAGACCGGGCCACCCGGGACGGCGGCCTTGTCGAGCAGCGGTACCCAGTGCCCGGTGGGCTGCGTGACCAGCACCTTCTCGATCTCGTCCTGCAGCGCATCGACATTGGCGAGCCGGCTCTGCAGGCCCTTGAAGCGCTCGTCCTGCAGCAGTTCGGGCCGGCCAAGCACGTCGTTGCAGAAGCTCGCCCACATCTTTTCGCTGTTCGCGCCCACCGTGACATAGCCATCGGCGGTGCGGAACGCCTGGTACGGTGCGGAGCGGCGGTGGCGGGTGCCGTTGGCCATCGCCACTTCGCCGGCGCCGAAGAACGCTGCCGACTCCCACATCATCCACGCAAGGCCGGCGTCGACCAGCGAGGTCTCCAGGTACTGCCCTTCGCCAGTGCGCAACCGGTGGATGTACGCCGCGAGGATTGCATAGAGCGCGGTGATGCCGCCCGCGATGTCGTTCATCGCGATGCCGACCTTGGCGGGGCGGCCACCCTGGTCGCCGGTCATCCGCATGATCCCGGTCATGCCCTGGGCGACGATATCGTAGCCACCCTTCTTGGCATACGGGCCGGTCTGGCCGAAGCCGGAGATCGACGCATAGATGATCTTTTCGTTGATCTTCTTCACCGACTCGTAGTCGACGCCCATGTGGAACTTCGCGTCGGGGCGCATGTTCTCGAGGATCACGTCGGCCCCGGCCGCCAGCTTCATGAACACTTCCTTGCCGCGCGGGTTCTTCAGGTCCAGCCCGATGCTGCGCTTGTTGCGGTTGACCATCGCGAAGCAGTAGCTCTCGTCGTTGATCTTCGGCGACAGGCGGCGCGACAGGTCACCTTCCGGGAAGTTCTCGATCTTGAGCACTTCAGCACCCATGTCCGACATGGTCATCGTGCAGAAAGGCCCGGCCAGCACATTGGTCAGGTCGATCACCTTCACGCCATCGAGGGGAAGTGCCATTGTTGCTTGCTCCGCTTGCGGTCGGACGGACCGGGAAGCGGATTATAGCGGCGGGGCTGCCTTCGTCGCCGTGGTGGGTCCTCCGCCAGCAGTCAGAACCGTTCCTCCGGACCCAGGTAGCGCCACTGGCCCACCGGCAGGTCGCCCAGCCGCAGGCGGCCGATGCGCACGCGCTTGAGCCCGGTCACCCGCAGCCCGACGAACTCGCACATCCGGCGAATCTGCCGCTTGCGTCCCTCCTGCAGCACGAAGCGCAGCTGGTCGTCGTTCTGCCAGCCGACTTTCGCCGGCTTCAGCTGCACGCCGTCCAGCGTGATGCCGTGGTTGAGCAGCGCCATGCCTTGCGCCGACAGGCTGCCCTCGACCCGCACCAGGTATTCCTTCTCGATTGCGCTGTCGGCCCCGATCAGCTGGCGCGCGATCCGTCCGTCCTGGGTCAGCACCAGCAGCCCGGTCGAGTCGATGTCCAGCCGCCCAGCAGGCGCAAGCCCGCGCAGGTGGGCCGACTCGAAGCGCAGCGGTGCCCGGTCGCCCGCGAAGCGGGTGCTGGCGCAGAACAGCACGACCGCAGGCTTGTATCCCGCCTCGGCCTGTGCGGATACATACCCGATGGGCTTGTTCAGCAGCACCGTGACCCGCTCATGCTGCCTGGCAGCGGCGGCGGGCGACAGCGTGATCTTCTGGTGCGGCAGGATGCGCGTGCCCAGTTCCTTCACGACGACGCCGTCCACGCTCACCCAGCCGCGCTCGATGTAGGTGTCGGCCTCGCGCCGTGAGCAGAGCCCCTGCGCAGCCATCAGCTTCGAGACCCGGGTCTTCTCTTCCATCCCGCCGTCTCCCACCTAGCGGATCGCCAGGTCGACGCGTGCGCCGGGCGCTGGCGCCTTTGCGCCGGCGGCGTCGGCCGAAGGCGTCCTGCCCTGGACCAGGAACACGCGCTCGGGCGAGAGCGCTGCTTCCTTCACCAGGTAGTTCTCGACGGCCTGGGCGCGCGCTGTTGCAAGTTCGCGCAGCTCGTCCGGCGTGACCTGTATGTTCGTCAGCATAAGCGTCTCCATCTCGGGTACGGGCAGATCGCGCAGCATCCCGATCGCGTTGCGCGGCTTGGGAAATCTTGCCTCCCGATAGGCTGCGCGCAGGTAGTTCTCGTATTCCTTCGGTTCCAGCCGGGCCGTGTCGATACCGACGGTACCCTCGCCCTTGCGCACCAGGTCGCGCATTCGCTGCGCATGCACGGCTGCCGCGAGCTGTGCACGGCGGTACCCTTCGCGGTCGCGCTCGGCGTCCACGCGGCCGGTTAGCTCCAGGCGCAGCGACGGGCGATCCGCGAGCGCCTTACCCAGCGTCGACAGCCGATTCCGGGCGGCCTCCGACAACACCACGCTGCCTGGGTCGAACTCGACCACGGACAGTTCTTCCGTGCTGCCGCCGCCCAGCGAGGCGAGCAGGGAAAAGGGCGCGGTCACCGCACGCGTGATCAGGTTGCCCAGGATCTGCCAGATGATCGGTCCGATGCGGAACTGTGGATCGTCGAGCGTTCCGCTGATGGGCAGGTTCAGGTCGATCTCGCCGCGCCGGTTCTGCAGCAGCCGTACCGCGAACAGGATCGGAAGCTTGATCACGGAAGGCCCTTCGATGCGCTCGGTGCTGAAGGTCAGTTGGTCGAGGAAGATGCGATGCTGCGCGTCGATCTTGCGGCCCTCGACCTTGTACGCCAGGTTGAGCGTGAGGCGGCCGCGCTCGATGCCGTAGCCGGTGTACGTGGTCGAATAGGCCGACAGCGTGGACAACTCGGCGCCGCGCACCGCCCCCTTGATATCGACGAACAGGGGGCTGGCGAGCGGGTTGAGGCGGCCGATGATCTCGACCGGTGCACTGCCGTCGAGTTGTCCGCGCAGTTCGAGGTCGGCAGCCGTGCCGGGGGCCGATGTCAGTGCGGACACCGTACCTGTCATGCCGGTGAGGTTGAGGCGGAAATTCGGGCGCACGAAGAGGTCGGAAAAATTGATCTGGCCGGATGCGATGGAAATCCGTCCGATCTTCACCGGGAAAGCGGCCTGCGTCGCTGCTCCGGGAGGAGCGGTCGGCGAGTTCGCCGAAACCGCGGGCGTTACCGGCGCCGGCGCGGCGGCCGGGTCGGCGACCTGCGCGGGAACCTGCGCGGCGACCTGCGCCGCTGCCGGCGTGGCGGCCGGATCGGCGCGCACGATCTCCCGCAGGTTGAGCCTGCCCTTTTCCGACAGGATGATGCGGGCGAAGAAATCCGACAGCGCGATCTCGCCGATGGCCACCTGCGTCGGTCCGGCGGTCACGTTGATCGCGCCGAAATACAGCGATTTCCAGCGCAGCAGCTCTTCGTTGGTCAGCCTTTCGAATGCCGCGAAGTTGGCGATGTTCGCCTCGCCGGTGAAGGCCGCGCGCGGCGGGTCGACCGACAGGTCTGCATTCAGCGAACCCTTGGCCGACAGGTCTCCGCCGGTGATCACGACGTTGAGCCGTTCGGTGAAGTACGGCTGCAGCGGCAGGATGCCGATCGAGCGTGCGTCGAAGTCGAAACTGCCGGCCCGTGGGTCGAGTGCGAACTGCCCGCGAGCGGACAGGCTGCCGCCGCGGTTGATCGTCGTGCGCAGCGTTGCCTTGGCGCGCGAGCCCTTCGCGCTGTCGAGGTCTTCGACCGTCATGGCCAGGTCGGACAGCACGATCGCCACCGGTTCCTGCGGCACGCGATCGTCGAAGCGCAGGTTGACCTGCTCCGCCGCCGCGCGGCGCAGGGCCCATGTCCAGGGCGGGGCCGCAGCAGTGCCGGGCGCGGCCGGCGGTGGGGCGGTTGCCGCGGCCGCCGCGGATGCTGGTGCCGCGGGCTCGGCGAGCAGCGAAGCGAGGTTGATGCGTCCGTCCTTGTCACGGTCGATGCGCACGC
>CAMDXD010000213.1 GCA_945877995.1 Bordetella parapertussis | reverse complement strand
CCTGCCCGGTCGGATTCAAGAATGGCACCGACGGCACGGTGAAGATCGCGGTCGATGCGATGAAGGCCGCCGAGCGGCCGCACCACTTCCTGTCGGTGACCAAGGCCGGTCATTCGGCGATCGTGTCCACCACCGGCAACGAGGACTGCCACATCATCCTGCGCGGTGGCAAGGTACCGAACTATGACGCTGCCAGCGTCGATGCCGCCTGTGTCGAACTCGCGAAATCCGGGCTGGCACAGCGGCTGATGATCGACACCAGCCACAGCAACAGCTCGAAGAAGCACGAGAACCAGATACTCGTCGCGCACGATATCGCAGGGCAGATCTCCGGCGGCAGCGATCGCATCATCGGCGTGATGATCGAAAGCCATCTGGTCGCCGGCCGCCAGGACCTGGTGCCTGGCAAGCCGTTGACCTACGGACAGTCGATCACCGATGCCTGCATCGCCTGGGAGGACACCGTGCCGGTGCTCGACGCGCTCGCCGCTGCGGTGAAGGAACGGCGTTCTAAGGCAGCGAACTACACCGGCAAGTGAACATCGGCGGCCAGTGCGCGGGACGGTGGCAGCGCCGCCCCGCGCCGGTCGGGCTTCACTGCGGCCTGATGTTGTTCTCGCGGATCAGCCGCTGATCTCGAAGCCGGGCAGGCTGGACTCGGCCATCGTGGGCACCTCGGGTGCCAGCGGCACGCGCTTGATGCTGGTCACCGCGATCGAACGCAGGCGCTTCGATTCGACATGCGGCAACACCGCGCCCAGGGACGCTTCAGTCGTTACCGACCAGGCGCATCACCTCTTGCGCGGCTGCGGCGGTGTCATCCCGGATCGCCTGTTCGGCAGCCGCCGCATCGCCGCTGCGGATCGCGGACACCAGGTCGCGCAGGCCGCCGATCGCCTGGGTCGAGCGTGCGCGGGACCGGTCGGCGTGCGACAGGCCGACCGCGCGCCAGCGCCAGATACGGGCATGCAGGCCGCCGAGCATCGAGGACAGCACGTCGCTGCGAGCACCGTCGAACAGCGCGGCATAGAAGCCGTTCTTCGCGGCCAGGATACCGTCGGCGGCCCCGGCGGCATACGCAGCCTCGACCTCGCGCAGCGCGGCGGCGAGGCGGTCCATCGCCTCTGGCGCTGAACGTTCGATGAACAGCCGTGCCGCCAACGCCTCGAGCGAGGCGCGGATGCGGTACAGGTCGACCGCCTCGGCCCGCGACAGGGCGCGTACCACCGGGCCCTTGTTGGGCACCGTCTCGACCAGGCCCTCGGACTCGAGCTGGCGCAGCGCCTCGCGGATCACGGTGCGCGACACGCCCACGCGGTCGATCAGCTCGCGCTCGGTCAGGCGCTGGCCGGGCGCAAGGTCGCCGGAAATGACCGCCGCGCGCAGCCGGTCCACGACCTGCTGGCGCAGGGGCGCTGCGAGCGCACGCACCGCCAGTGGCGCGGGCGGGGCGGGTCTGGCAGCGGAATCGGCGGGCAGGTCCATGGCAGGCAGAGTGTACTTGCGGGCCAGCCGTCCGGACGACGTGGGCAATAGCGTAATACGGTATTATGCCTCCCAATCGCACGATCAATCCAAAGGAGCGTTTCAAGATGAGCGAACCCATCAACGTCGGTATTGTCGGCCTCGGCCGCTGGGCCAAGGTCCTGACCCGCGCAGCGCGCGCGTCGACCAGCATCCGCATCGTGACCGGCTACAGCCGCTCGCAGGAAAAGCGCGATGCCTTCCAGGCTGAATTCGCCGACACCGGGTTCAAGTCGGCCTCGACGATGGAAGCGATGCTCGCCGACCCGTCGATCAAGGGCGTGATCATCACCGTCCCGAACGAGCAGCACCTGCCGGTGGCCGAGCAGATCGCGAAGGCCGGCAAGCACATCTACACCGAGAAGCCGATCGCCGCCGAACTGGCCGAGGGCCTGCAGATCGAGGCGCTGCAGAAGCAGTACGGCGTGACCGTGACCGTCGGCCATTCCGCCCGGCTGCTCGCCGGCGTGCGCATGATGAAAGAGAAGATCGATTCCGGCGAACTCGGCCGCGTCGGCTTCATCGAGGCCAACTTCTCGAACGAGCGCGCGCTCGAACTCACGCCGCAGACCTGGCGCTGGTACAAGGACCGCGCCCCTGGCGGCCCGCTGTCGCAGCTCGCGGTGCACATGTTCGACATCGTCCACCTGCTCGGCGGCGACGTGTCGCAGGTATCGTCGATCGCCTCCAAGCTGTCCCCGGTCGGTGCCGAGGTCGACGACCAGTCGATGTCGCTGGTCAAGTTCGGCAACGGCACGATCGCCTACGTCGGCACCTGCTGGACCTCGCCCGGCATCTTCTCGGTGCGCGTGTTCGGCTCGAAGGGGCTGATGCACTATGAAGTCGACTTCGGCACCTGGGACACCCCGTCGAACCTGCACAAGACCTCGGCGCTGTACATCCAGCGCGGCAAGGACTGCTACGGCAAGCGCGAAGACCTCACCATCCCGGCCAGCGACATGTTCCGCGACGAGCTTGAGCAGTTCGCGCAGAGCTGCGTCACCGGCACCGTGCCGATGCTGTCAGCGCATAACGGCAATGTCGCCATCGCGATGATGAACGCGGCACTGAAGTCGATCGACCGCAACGGTGCGCTGGTCGCGATCGACGAAGTGATGGAAGCAGCCCGCAAGGCCTGACCCGAAAAAGGACACAGACATGCTCCCGACCCGCTATTTCATCGACCTGACGCAGCCCGAGATCGCCGCGCAGCTGAAGCACAACCCGCTGGTGATCCTGCCCGCGGGCAGCGTCGAGCAGCACGGCCCGCACCTGCCCACCGGCACCGACATCTACGCGTCGAACGTGATCGGCAACGCCGTCGCCGAGCGCATGGACGGCCTTGTGCTGCCGGGCGGCCCGCTCGGCGTGACGCCCATGCACATGCCGTTCGAAGGCACGATCACCCTGTCGCCGGAGACCTACCAGCGCGTGGTGGTCGAGACCTGCGAGTCGACCGCCCGCCACGGCGCACGCGACCTGCTCATCCTCAACTGGCACGAAGGCAACATCCCGTCGCTCGCGCTGGCCTCCGAGAAGCTGCACCGCGAACACCACATGAACGTGGTCGTGGTGCAGGCCTGCTACGTCGCAGCCGAACTGTACGGCCACGATTGCGGCGGCCTCACCCATGGCGGCGAGATCGAGGCGCTGGCGGTGCTCGCCTACCGCCCCGACCTGGTCCACCTCGACCGGATCGACTATTCCTCGGACCATTCGCAGGGTCGCAAGTGGGACAAGCTGCGCCGTACCCATGCGTTCCAGCCAGTGCTGCGCGACATCAAGACCATCGCGCCGACCGGCTGGTACGGCGCGCCCGAGCATGCCACCGTCGACAAGGGCCTGAAGATGCTGTCCGACATCGCCGACGCGATCGCCAAGGAAGCCAGCGAGCTGTTCCGCATGCTGGCCGAAGCCCAGGGCGGCACCGCCGAGATCAAGCAGCTCAAGCTCGCCAGCTGAGCGAAGGAGGCCCCTGACATGGCACGCGTATTCACACAGGCCGACGCGAAGTCGATGGGGCTTCCCGGCCGCAAGTCGATCGAGATCGCCTCGCAGTCGATGGGCACCGACAACGTCACCCTCCGCTACGTCGAGATCCCGGTCGCCCAGCCGGACGCCGGTCCGCGCAAGCCGCACCGGCACGACGGCTTCGAGGAAGTGATCCACGTGCTCGAAGGCAGCGGTTGCACCGAGGCCGACAGCGGCAGCTATCCGCTCGCCGCCGGGGACACCATCGTGCTGCCGTCGGGCGAATGGCATGCGACCCGCAATACCGGCGACACCACGCTGAAGCTGCTCTGCTTCTTCCCGGTCGGCGACATCACCGCCCGCACCTCCAACGGCTGAAAAGAAAACCGATGCCCATCGACATCCTCTGCCTTCGCCCCGAATCCGACTTCACCCGCGTCGGCGTCGCCATTCCGGCCGGCCCGTCGATCGCCTTCCGTGCGCCCGATGCGGCCGACGTACCGGACCTGATGAAGGAAGCGCATGTGCTGGTGATCCCGGCTGTCGGGCCGAAGCTGGCGCCGGCGCTGTTCGAACCGGCGAAGGCGCTGAAGCTGGTACAGATCACCGGCGCCGGCGTCGACCGGCTCGACCAGCCGACGCTGACACGCCTGGGCATCCCGGTCTGCAACGTGCCTGGCGGCAGCAACGGCGCGCTCGCGGAGTACGCGGTCGGCCATGCGCTCGCGCTGCTGCGCCGCTTCAGCTGGGCCGATGCCGAGGTGAAGCAGGGCAACTACGTGCCATTCCGCAACCGGATGGTCGCGGACAACCTTTCCGGCCTCGACGGCATGCAGGTCGGCATCGTCGGCATGGGCACGATCGGCATCGCCGTGGCAAGGGCATTCGCCGCGTTCGGGTCGCGGATCGCGTTCTTCGATCCCGCACCACGCGACCCGGCTGCGGTCGCGCAGCTCGGCGCGACGTCGATGCCGCTCGAAGCACTGTTGTCGAGCAGCGATGTGGTATCCCTCCACGTGCCGCTGCTGCCCCAGACGACCAACCTGATCGGCGCACCGCAGCTCGCGCTGATGAAGCCCTCGGCGGTGCTGCTCAACGCGTCGCGCGGCGGCATCGTCGACGAGGCGGCGCTGGCGGCAGCGCTGGCAGAAGGTCGGCTGTTCGGTGCCGCCGTCGATGTCTACTCGACCGAACCGCTGCCGCAGGACAACCCGCTGCTGTCCCTGGATGGCGAAGGCGCGTCACGGCTGCTGCTCACGCCGCATATCGCCGGCGTGAGTCGCCAGGCTTCGGCAACCCTGTTCAAGGTCGCGCTCGAGAACGCGATGCGCGCGCTGGCCGGCGAGACGGCGCTGTATCGAGTGTACTGAACGACTGGAAGCAGGGCCACCGATGAACGAACGCTCGGACGTGCCGGCGGTACAGGCGCCGTTTGACCGGCTGCCCTGGGTGGGCACCACGATCTTCTCCGTGATGTCCGCGCTGGCCGCACGGCACGGGGCGATCAACCTCGGCCAGGGATTTCCCGACTTCGACTGCGACCCGGCGCTGCAGTTGGCGGTGGTGGAGGCCATGCGTGCCGGGCACAACCAGTACGCGCCGATGCCCGGGGTGCTGCCGCTGCGCGAGCGGATCGCAGAGAAGACGGCGGCGCTGTACGGGCACCGCTACGACGTGGAGCAGGAAATCACGGTCACTGCCGGGGCGACCCAGGCGCTCATGGCCGCGGTGCTCGCCCTGGCCGGCCCGGGCGACGAAGTGATCGTGCTCGAACCCTGCTACGACTCGTACCAGCCCTGCATCGACCTCGCCGGGGCGAACGCGGTTCGCGTGCCGCTCGACGCTGCGCGCAACTACGCGGTCGACTGGGACCGGGTGCGCGCGGCGATCACCCCGCGCACCCGGCTGCTGATCGTCAACTTTCCGCACAACCCCACCGGACAGGTACTGGCCGCAACCGATATCGCTGCGCTCGAAGCCATCGTCGAGCGCAGCGGCATCACCGTGCTGTCTGACGAGGTGTACGAGCACATCCTGTTCGACGGCCGTTTGCACCAGGGCATCGCACGTTCCCCGCTGCTCGCCTCGCGCAGCGTGCTCGTGTCCAGTTTCGGCAAGACCTTCCATGCCACCGGCTGGAAGATCGGCTACGCGTGCGCGCCGGCCGCATTGAGCGCGATGATCCGCAAGGTGCACCAGTTCATGGTGTTCGCGGTCTCCACGCCGATGCAGCATGCGATCGCCGCCTACCTGGCCGACCCGCGTCCCTACCTCGACCTGCCGGCGTTCTACCAGCGCAAGCGCGACCGCTTCATTGCCGCGCTGGCGGGCTCGCGCTTGCGCCTGCTGCCGTCGCGCGGAACCTATTTCGTTCTGGCGGACTATTCGGAGATCAGCCGCGAACCGGAGGACGCGTTCGTACGATGGCTGATCGAACGCCATGGCGTCGCGGCGATCCCGGTAGCCGCGTTCTATCGCGAGGCCTTCGACAACCGCGTGGTACGGTTCTGCTTTGCCAAGCGGGACGAGACGCTCGATGCGGCGTCCCGCAAGCTGTGCGCGATCTGATGGAGGCCGGTCACATGCACTTAGAACACGAGGGAGATCGCAGCGCTGGCCGGCGGCGGGTACTGCTCGCGATGCTGCCGCTGCTGTCGTTGTTGTCCACCGCGGCAGGCGCGCAGGCACCCGCGCCTGCGGTGCCGCAGGTTCCGCAGGTGGTCGCCACCGGCGCTGGCGAAGTGCAGGCGTCGCCCGACCTGGCGGTGATCCGCCTTGCAGTCGAGACCACCGGCACCGAAGCGGCACGCGCCGGGCAGGACAACGCGGCACGCATGTCTTCGCTGCGCCAGGCGCTCGAGATGGCTGGCATTCCCGCACAGGATATCGCGACCACCGGCTACAGCATCCGCAGCGAATCGCGCGCGCAGGAAC
This sequence comes from Bordetella parapertussis, assembly GCA_945877995.1. Taxonomy (GTDB): domain Bacteria; phylum Pseudomonadota; class Gammaproteobacteria; order Burkholderiales; family CAIKXV01; genus CAIKXV01. The sequence continues at coordinate 555 of CAMDXD010000213.1, read as the reverse complement.
GGCCGCCAAAGGAGCGCGGATCCGGCTTCGTCGCGCGCAACGGCATCCGGGTCACCGTGCGGGCGCTCGACCGGGTGGGAGCCACGATCGATGCCGCGCTCGCCGGCGGCGCCAACCAGGTCGACGACGTAGCCTTCCGGCTTGCCGACGACCGTACGCTGCGGCACAAGGCACTGGCACTCGCGGTGGAACGGGCGCGGTCGCAGGCGCAGGCGATGGCCACCGCCGCGGGCGGGAAGCTCGGCCCGCTGATCGAACTGTCCACGCTGGCCGGACGTGGCGAAGGGCCACAGATGTTCGCCGCGCGCGCGGCGGGAACGCCGATTGGCCCCGGCGACATCGTCGTGGTCGAACAGGTGGTCGCCCGCTGGCGCTTCATCCCCGAGGGGCCGTGAAGCCTGCACTCGCGCGCATCGACGTGGCCAGCCGCGCGGCGATCCACTGACCCGCCGCGCCGTGCCCGCTGCAGACGGCCCGGGCACGGCGTTGGGTTCACCACGGCACGGCGATTACCATCGCCCCACGATAACAACGCAGCAGACATGGAGGGGGTTC
>CAMDXD010000212.1 GCA_945877995.1 Bordetella parapertussis | reverse complement strand
TTCTGACGACTCGGCTCACGACTTTGCAAAAGTGGCAGCAGCAGCAGCAGCGACGACTGCAGGCCCTGCGCGACGGAAGGATGGTCCATGGCCTATGACCGGTTGATGGTTTTCTCGGGTTCCGCCAGCCACAAGCTGGCCGAGGGCGTGGTACGCCACCTGAACATCCACCTCGGGCGCGCCAGCGTCGGCATGTTCAGCGATGGCGAGACCATGGTCGAACTGCTCGAGAACGTCCGTGGCAAGGACGTGTTCGTGCTGCAGTCGACCTGCTCGCCCGCGAACGACAACCTGATGGAACTGATGGCGATGGTCGATGCGCTGAAGCGCTCATCGGCCGCGCGGGTCACCGCCGCCATCCCGTATTTCGGATACGCCCGGCAGGACCGGCGGCCGCGTTCGGCGCGCGTGCCGATCACCGCGAAGGTGGTCGCCAACATGCTGCAAAGCGTCGGCGTCGACCGTGTGCTCACGATGGACCTGCACGCCGACCAGATCCAGGGCTTCTTCGACATCCCGGTCGACAACATCTACGGCCTGCCGATCCTGCTCGGCGATGTGTGGAAGCGTGATTACCAGAACCTGTGCGTGGTGTCGCCGGACACCGGCGGCGTGGTGCGCGCCCGTGCGATGGCCAGCCGGCTCGAAGCCGACCTGGTGATCATCGACAAGCGCCGGCCGAAGGCCAACGTGTCCGAGGTGATGAACATCATCGGCGACGTGCAGGGCCGCACCTGTGTGATCGTCGACGACATGGTCGACACCGCCGGGACGCTGGTGAAGGCAGCCCAGGCGCTCAAGCACGCCGGTGCACACCATGTGGCCGCCTACTGCACGCATGCCGTGCTGTCCGGGCCGGCCATCGAGCGCATCTCGGGGTCGGATGACCTTGACGAACTGGTCGTCACCGACACCATCCCGCTGTCCGAGGCGGCGCGCAATTGCAACGGGCGCATCCGCCAGTTGTCGGTCGCCTCATTGCTCGCCGAAACGATCCTGCGGGTCAGCAACGAAGATTCGGTCAGTTCGCTGTTCATGGACTGACGCTGGCATACCGGCTTCCGGTACCCATGCAGTACACGGGCCAGGGTTGTCTCCGGGCCCGCCCCCCGCCGGATCGCTCCGGTGGGTCCAACCCGGCGCTCTGGTCGCGGAGCGTCTTCCACAAGGAAACATCATGTCCCTCGAAGTCAGCGCGAAATCGCGCACATTGCAAGGCAAGGGTGCGAGCCGCCGCCTGCGCAGCGCCGGAGCGGTACCCGGCATCCTGTATGGCGGAAGCTCCCCGGCGCAGTCGATCGAACTCGAGCACAAGGCGCTCTGGTTCCAGTTGAAGAGCGAGCAGTTCCATGCATCCATCCTGACCATGGAACTCGATGGCCAGAAGCAGCAGGTGCTGCTGCGCGACGTGCAGATCCACCCGTGGCGCCAACTCATCCAGCACGTCGACTTCCAGCGCGTCGCCGATGACCGTGAAGTGACGATGCGCGTGCCGCTGCACTACGTGAACTCCGACCAGGCGCAGGCAGTCAAGTTCGGTGGCGCGATCGTCACGCACATCATGAACGAGATCGAAGTCGCCTGCCTGCCGAAGTTCCTGCCGGAGTTCATCGAGGTCGACCTGTCGCAGATCACCGTCGGCCACAGCGTGCACCTGTCTGACCTGAAACTGCCGGAAGGTGTCCGCTTGCCGGGTCTCGCCCGCGGTGATTCGGCGGTGGCGAGCGCGTCTATCCCGCGCGGGGCGGCCGAGGAAGACAAGAGCGCCACCGCGGCGGCACCGGCGGCCGCCGACAAGAAAGAGCCCGAGAAGAAGAAGTAATCGGGTCTCCTGCCATACCCCGGGCCCGCGTCGCTCCACAGCACGCGGGCCTTTCTCTTCCAGAATCCCATGAAACTCATCGTCGGTCTCGGCAACCCCGGTTCTCAGTATGAGCGCACGCGGCATAACGCCGGGTTCTGGCTCATCGACCGGCTGGCCCGCGCGGCAGGCGCTCATCTGCACAACGAGCCGCGCTACCATGGGCTCGCTGCACGCGCGGCCATCGCTGGCGAATCTTGCTGGCTGCTCGAGCCGCAGACCTACATGAACCTGAGCGGCAAGTCGGTGGCGGCACTGGCTAACTTCTACAAGATAGCCCCGTCGGACGTGATCGTCGCGCACGACGAGCTCGACCTGCCCGTGGGCACCGTGAAAATGAAGCTCGGCGGCGGCTTCGCCGGCCACAACGGCCTGAGGGACATCACCGCGCAGCTCGGCACCCGCGATTTCTGGAGGCTGCGGCTGGGCATCGGGCACCCGGGCGACAAGTCCCTGGTGCATTCGTACGTACTCAACCCACCGCGACCCGAGGAGCAGTCACTGATCGACGAGTCGATCGACCGAGCCCTCGGCGTGATCGAATGGATCGCACGCGGCGACTACGAAGCAGTGATGCTTCGCCTGCACACCAAACCCCGATGACTGGGGTCAGACCCCAGGGTCAGACCCCAGGGTCGCCTGGCGGGCATATCCCACACCACTCGTCCGATCGATCGGCAGGAGAGTCAACATGAGTCTGAAATGCGGCATCGTCGGCCTGCCTAACGTCGGCAAGTCAACCCTGTTCAATGCGCTGACCAAGGCGGGCATCGCGGCGGAGAACTATCCGTTCTGCACGATCGAGCCGAATGTCGGCGTGGTCGAGGTGCCGGATCTGCGGCTTGCGCAGCTCGCCGACATCGTGAAGCCGGAGAAGGTGGTGCCGGCGGTGGTCGAATTCGTCGATATCGCCGGGCTGGTCGCGGGCGCATCTAAGGGCGAGGGGCTGGGCAACCAGTTCCTCGCCAACATCCGCGAGACCGATGCGATCACGCACGTGGTGCGCTGCTTCGATGATCCGAACGTGATCCATGTGTCGAACAAGGTCGACCCGCTCGCCGATATCGAGACGATCAACACCGAACTCGCGCTGGCCGACCTCGCCAACATCGAGAAGCAGGTGCATCGCGTGTCCAAGCTCGCCCGCTCCGGCGGCGACAAGGAGGCCGCACGCCTGCTGCCGCTGCTGGAGCGCTGCCGCGCGCAGCTCGACCAGGCGAAGCCGGTGCGCGCGCTCGCGCTGGACGAGGACGAGCAGGCGTTGCTGAAACCCATCTGCCTGATCACCGCGAAACCGACGATGTATGTCGCCAACGTGAAGGAAGGCGGCTTCGAAGGCAATGCCTACCTCGACGCGGTGCGCAAGCATGCCGAAGCCGAGAAGGCGCCAGTGGTCGCGGTCTGCGCCGCGATCGAGGCCGAGATCGCCGACCTGGCCGACGAGGACAAGCAGGTGTTCCTGGCCGACATCGGCATGACCGAGCCAGGCCTCGACCGGGTGATCCGCGCCGGCTTCACGCTGCTCGGGCTGCAGACCTACTTCACTGCCGGCCCGAAGGAAGTGCGCGCCTGGACGGTGGCGATCGGCGCCACCGGGCCGCAGGCCGCCGGCGTGATCCATACCGACTTCGAACGCGGCTTCATCCGCGCAGAGGTGATCGCCTTCCCCGATTTCGTCGCGCTGAAGGGCGAGCAGGCGGCGAAGGAGGCCGGGAAGATGCGGCTGGAGGGCAAGGAGTACATCGTCAAGGACGGCGACGTGATGCACTTCCGGTTCAACGTCTGAGCTGCATCTTCATTGCGTTCACCACGCGGCTGGACAACCGCGTTCGACAGGAGATGACTCCATGTGGTTGATGACCCCATCCGGCTTTTTCAGCATTGTCCAGAAGCCCGAAGACGAGCAGGCAGGAACCCTCACCATCCGCGCTCGGGTGCGTGGCGATCTGGAGCGGCTGCGCGAGACCTGCCTGCCCGGCATGGGCGAGATCGCAGTCAACGCCGGTTCAGACTATCGTTATCGCGCCAGGGCGCCCCGGGCCGAGGTTGCCAGTGCCATGGCGAAAATCGCTAATGACATCCAGTACGCCAACTTCAAGGATGAAGTGGCCAAGGAACAGGGCAAGGTGCGTGCCGGCTTCTACGGCAAGGTCTGGGAGGTGCTGTACAGCCTGCCTGACCAGGCAGCCCCTGCTGAAGCCCCCCCGGCCGTCGGCATGCCAGCCGTGACCGCTGCTTGCGGATTGAAGGCCGCCTTCGGAGGGGTGTTGGTCGATGAGCAAGGCAGATTCCTGCTCAGGGAGCCCCAGGGACACTACGATGGATACGTCTGGACGTTTCCGAAGGGCAGGCCGGAGCCCGGTGAGTCACCGGAACAGGCGGCCTTGCGCGAGGTGAGGGAGGAGACGGGCTATCGGGCGCTCATCGTCTCGAAGCTGCCCGGGCGTTACGAAGGCGGCACGACCGTCAACGAATACTTCCTCATGTCTTCCGTGGGCGTGCCCGGTACGTTCGACAAGAAGGAAACGCAGGCAACGCGCTGGGTTTCGGCAGAAGAGGCCGAGACGCTCATATCCATGACGACCAACCCGGCTGGAAAGAAGAGAGACCTGGCAGTCTTGAAGTCCGCCATGCATCGCATGCAAATGCAACGCTGAGCCGAGGGACAGCCCCCGGCGTCTCAGCGCCCGTCGACCAGCGTGTCGATGAACGCATCCACGGGCATCGCATCGATCGCCCGCGGATCGTCGTACAGCCCGAGCAGGCGCTCGCGTGCCGCCGCAGGCAGCCGGCGCAGCGCATGCGCGAACTTCGCGCGCAGCGCCGGCACCGCCTCCGATCGCCGCTTCGGATGCCCGACCGGATACTCGCGCTCGACCCGATCAGTCGACGTGCCGTCGCGGAAGAACACCTGCACCGAGTTCGCGCTGGTGCGCCGGGCCGGATCGAAGAAGCCGTCGGTGTAGCGCGGCTCTTCGGCCAGCACCATCTTCGCGCGCAGTGCATCGATGCGCGGGTCGGCGGCGAACGCGTCACTGTAATCCGAGGGCCCCAGCCGTCCGTGCATCAGTCCGAGCGCGACGATGTACTGCACGCAGTGGTCACGGTCGGCGGCATTGCGCAGCACGCCCGGCTTGTCCATGATGCGGGCGAGGGACCGGTGGCAGCACAGTTCGACGCGTTCGATCTCGTCGAGCCGCGGCGCGACTTCGGGATGCAGCAGGAATGCGCATTCGCCCGCCGTCTGGCCATGCATGCCGGCCGGCAGCAGCTTGAACATGCAGCGCCCGATCACCGATTCGCCAAGCGGTGCATCGAAGCGAAGCGGCGTGCCGCCGAAGCGTGCCGCCTCGAAGCCGAGCTCCGGTGCCGACAGGATCCACGGATAGCCGTCCTCGCCGGCCATCACCATCAACGCGATGCGCACCGCCCCTTCGCTCGCCCGCGCGCATGCCCAGTTCTTGCGCGAACCGATGTTCGGCGCATGGCGGATCGCCGACAGCGTCGACTCCACGAAGGCATGCGAGGCGGCATTGAACACCTGTTCGCGCGTGCCGCCGAGCAGCTTCGCCAGCACTGGGGCGACCGCTGCCTGCACGAGCATCGTCTGGTCCATGCCATGCGCGCGCCAGTCGTTGGCTGCGCAGAGCGCACCCTGGATCTCGTATACGCGCACCGCCGCATCGAGCAGGTCGGCCATCGTCAGTGGCGCCTTTCCGGTCGAGGCCGCGCGCCGCGACAGGTGGTCGCCGAGCATCAGGACGCCAGCCAGCCCGTCGGACGGATGCATCGTCAGCATGCCATTGCAGGCGTCGTTGTAGTCGAGCCAGCGGATCATCGCACCGAGGTCGAAGGTGGCCTTGGCCGGGTCGAGCACGAAGGCGGTGCCTGGCAGCCGCGCGCCGTCCGGCACGACGGTGCGTGGTACCACCGGCCCGAGCAGCCGCACGCATTCCGGATGGTCGAGCGCCTCCAGCGCGCAGGCCAGCGTGTCGAACAGGCACAGGCGGGCCGCCTCGATCGACGCCTGGTCGCGTATTCGGTAGTCCGATACGTAGGTTGCGATCGCTTCCAGCAGTGCATCGGGCGCGCACGGGGCCGCCTGCAGGTCGGACGGCATCGCCATCAGCGTGCTTCCATGTTGATCGACGCGATCAGCTTGCCGTTCTTCACGATCTCTTCCTCGTAGAAACGTACGAACTCGGCCTGCGTGCTGCCGACCGGATCGAGCCCTTGCGACACCAGCTTCTTCTCGGTCTCGGGGTCGTTGACGATGCGGGTGATCTCCTGCTGGGTCTTCAGCACGATGTCCATCGGCGTGCGGCCCGGCATGAACACGCCGTACCAGTTCTCGTAGGCATAGCCGGGTACGCCCGACTCTGCGATGGTCGGCAGCTTGGGCAGCGCCGGCGTGCGCTTAGCACCGAGCACCGCCAGCGCGCGCAGCTTGCCCGCCTCGAAGAACTGCCGGGTCGACACCACGCTCGCCATCGATAGCGAGACCCTTCCGCCCATCAGGTCGGTGATGCTCGGCGCGGTACCCTTGTACGGAACGTGTGCCATCTTCACGGCTGCCATCTGGCTGAACAGTTCCGCCGCCAGGTGCTGGCCGGTGCCGTTGCCGGAAGACGAATAGAGCAGGTCGCCGGGCCGCGCCTTCGCGAAGGCGATGAATTCCTTTACCGATTTCACCGGCACCGACGGGTGCACCACCATCACCCCCGGCGAGATCACCGCCAATGAGACCGGCACGATGTCCTTGCGCGGGTCGTACGACAGCTTCATCAGGCTGGGCGTGATCGCCACGCCCGAGGAGTTGGTGAGCATCGTGTAGCCGTCGGGCGTGGCACGGGCGAGGGTCTCAGTGGCCAGCGCCCCACCGGCGCCCGGCCGGTTCTCGACCACGACTGGTTGTCCCCAGCGCTCGGACAGTTTCTGGGCGAGGATCCGGCCGGTGGTATCCACGCCGCCACCGGGGGCGAGCGCGATCAGCATGCGTATCGACTTGGTCGGCCACGGCGCCTGCGCCTGCGCGTGCGTGGCGGCGCCGACGCCGGAAAGCAACACGGCAAGCGCTGCCTGCGCGAGACGGCGGTTGCCGATGTTCATCTGAGCTCCTCCTGCGGTTGCACTGCGCCCGCCCTTCTGCGTGACCGGGCTGGCC
>CAMDXD010000211.1 GCA_945877995.1 Bordetella parapertussis | reverse complement strand
GTGGCCAGATCACCGCGCCGCCATCACCGGCGACGTAGCCCATCTTCACGTGCGGGTCGCAGAAGCGCGCGTCATCGACCGCGATCATGATGTCGCACAGTAGCGCGAGGGTTGCGCCCAGCCCGATGCAGTCACCGTTGATGCGTGCGATCACCGGCTTTTCGAGCTCGATCAGCCCGAAGATCATCTGCTTCATCTCCAGGTTCTTCAGGTTGAACAGTTCGGGGTCGTCGATCCGCTTCTGCATCATGGGGATATCACCCCCAGCCGAGAACACCTTGCCTGCGCCGGTCAGGACGACGACGTCGCATTCCTGGTCGACCTGGACCTGATACCAGAGCCGCGAAAGCTCCGTGTGGAGCTCGTAATGGATGGGATTCATCGGGGGCCGATTCAGCGTGATCGTGAGGATCCGCCCCCGCCGTTCGAAGCTCATGTGCCGATAAGCCGAATAGTCCATGCCGTCCGAATCTCTCTTTCAAAGGAGGGACTGTACGAGCGATCCGACTGCGGAACCAATGAATATAATCACATGGTTCATAACTGTTCGACATACGCCATGAACCTCCGGCAGTTGCAGTACATCGTCGAGATTTCCCGACAGGGGCTGAGCGTCTCCAAGGCAGCCGAAGCGTTGCACACCTCGCAACCCGGGATCAGCCGACAGATCCGCCTGCTCGAAGAAGAACTCGGGTTCGAGGTATTCGTGCGGTCGCGAAGCCGCCTCGCAGGGCGCACGCGAGAAGGCGCGAGGGTCATCTCCTTCGCAGAGCAGGCTCTGGAGCAAATCGCTGGCATCCAGCGCACCAGCGAGGCTTACAAGCGCCCGGACTCGCAGGTGATCAGCATCGCAACGTCCCATACCCAGGCACGCTATGTCCTTTCTTCGGTGATGAAGGCGTTCGGTGCTCGATTCCCGACGGTCCAGTTCCGGCTGCGTCTCGGGGATCCCGGCCAGATCGCCGAAATGGTCCTCTCCGGCGAGACCGACATCGGCATAACCACCGATCCGACGGATCGATTCAAGAACTTGCTGACCCTGCCCTACCGGACCTTCGAGCGGGTCGTCCTCGTCCCCCCCGGCCACTCGTTGCTCGCAGCGCAGCGCATCACGCTGAAGCGGCTCGCCCAGTTTCCGCTGATCGCCTACGAACCCCAGTTCTCGGGATGGCAGGCCGTGGCCGACGCGTTCCAGAAACAGGGCCTTGCGCCCAAGGTCCTCGTGAGCGCTATCGATGCTGACGTGATAAAGACCTGCGTGGAACAGGGCATGGGAATCGCCGTACTGTCAGAGATCACGTTCGATCCGTTGCGCGACGTTTCACTGCGGGCAATCCGGACCGGTCGGATGTTTGCCTGCGCAACGACGAGCGTGCTGCTGCATCGCAAGCGCTACCTGCCAAGGTACGCACACGACTTCATCGAGAGTTGCGACCCCTCGTGGACGAAAAGGCATCTGGAGAGTGCTTAGCAGTTGGCGCATCGCCGGTTTGCTGTCCGATCAGGAAGCAGGACACCGCGCCACAAGACCTGTGAAGCTAAGTTTATCTCTAGTAATGCCGTCAGCATCTGAAGTGCACCGAGGCGATCATGCTCATCCTGACCGAAGCGGTGAAAGCGAACGAGACCTGACTTGTCCACGATCACCGTCCCGAAAGCCGTGTTCGATCTGGCATTCCAGACGCCATGCGCTTCCGCGGTCTGGCGGATTGGCCCACACGGTCGCCGCGGCAAGGTGTCGCCGCTGGACGCTTACGGACATGAAGTGTTTGCAGGGAATCGAGATCGTGACGTCCGCTGGACCGTTCGCGCGAGCGATCGCGGGAAGTTGAACGTTTGAATGCGAGCCAGGAACGGTAGGCGGCAGAAGCGACAACGCAATACTCAAGATCTGACCCCAATGCGCATAATGCGCAACGCGCTGGGCGGACTGATCGACATGCTGATGGAAATCTGGCGAGAGAGGTGAAGCGATGGGCAAGGCATTCGAGAGCATCAGGCAAGTGCTGGCCGAGGCGATTGGCCACGCGAAGGGCGAGCAGCCCGGCGTGAGGGTGTGGCGTGCTGTGCCAGTCGACGTGGCCGCTGTACGCGGACGTATCGGCCTCACCCAGACCCAGTTCGCGGCGCGCTTCGGGGTGTCGGTCGCAACCCTGCGCCACTGAGAGCGCGGCGACCGCACCCCGCAGGGGCCGGCGTTGGTACTGCTGACCCTTCTAGACCGTGACGCCGCGAAGGTCCTTCGCATGCTTGATAACAGGGCTTCCTGACCTTGTCAGGCCCCGCGCCGGCCAGCTGAGGAAGGGTTCAGGCTGCCAGCGGCAGGGCGAGGCACATCCGGGTGCCGCGCCCCTTCGGCAGGGACTGCAGCGTGCCTCCGTGCAGGAACGCCACGCGCTGCGCGACAGCCAGGCCCAGCCTGCCGATGCCGCCACCGGCGCGCCGCAGCGGGGGATCGCGCACCGAGCTGACCCGAGCCTGTTTAAGATGGCCGCGAAGATCGACATCCGCCACGCGCCCTGCAAGGGCATCGGCCCCGCGCGGGGCCGGTCAGAAGGCGACCTGGTGCTCGCGGCAGAGCGCCGCGAACGCATGGTCGAGTCGATGCCCCGCAGCCGTCAACCGGTCGGCAACGGCGATCGTGGCCTGCCTGTCCCGGACCACGTTCGCCCGCGCCGCTTCGATATGCTCGCTCACGCGCTCCGGTGCGGCGCCGCCGCGGTACTTCCGTTCCCGCACGCATTGCATGGCGTCGAACAGCCGGTCCAGCGTGGCCTGCGGGACTTCGATCACCTTCCCGGTGTACTGGCGTATCGCCGCTTCCAGCACGGCTGCCTTGACCTGGGATGGCGGGATCCGCTGGTCGGCGACGGTCTGCATCATCAACGCCAGTATCTGGTGGCCTGTCCGGTAGGACATGCCGTGTTCCTTCACCAGGTAGCCGACGATCGTGCTCGCCTGTGACCAGTGCTCGTTGGCGCATTTCGCCATCCGTTCGCGGTCGACCTTCATGTCGCCCAACGCATCAACCAGCGCCGAGATGGCGCGCCGCGATTCATCCGCGCACTTCCAGAACTCGGCCGGCAGCATCGTCGCCATCTCGAGCTGGTCCGAGGCGGTCTTGGTGACCGCCAGCGCGCCCATCAGGCGGCCGGTGATCATGCCGCTGGTGCCGTGGATGAACTCCAGCACGTAGGGGATGCGCATCTGCGGCGAGATGCTCGACGTGATGCTCAGCCGGTCCGGCAGCGTGATGAACCCGAACTCGACGCTGTGCCAGATCAGGAAATCCATCGCCACCCGGCCGAGCGTGTTGTGCATCAGCGCGAGGGCCATGTAGGTCTCGAGCATGTAGTCGTAGTTGCGGATCGAGTCCCGCGCGTTCCACGGTGCCGCATCGAAGCCCATCAGCTCGTCGAACCGGTCGAGGTCCAGTGGAAACTCGACGCCGTAGGCCGCCCCGGTACCCACCGAGCTGATGTTCGTGTTGCGATAGGCCGAAAGGAAGCGCTGGAAGTCACGCTCCAGCGGCTCGATGAACGACATCAGGTAGAAAGCGAAGGTGCCGGGCTCGATGTGCTGCACGTAGCTGTAGCCCGGCATCAGCGTCTCGGTATGCCGGGCTGCCACCTCGAGGATGCGCTCGCGCAGGTCGAGCTGGCTCGCCATGATCTGGATCAGCAGTCCGCGGAAGGCGATGCGCGACGCGACCACGCGCAGGCTCGGACTGGATCGCCCCAGGTGCAGCCAGCCGGACTGTTCCTCCTCGCAGTGCTCGCGCACGAACTCCTCGCCGCCGTGGATCACGTTCCACAGGCGCGTGCGTGCCTCGACCACGCCCTCGGCCTCCATCGCCACGATCGCCTTCAGCAGGGAGGCTATCGCCTCCGGTGGCGCGAATTTCTGCTCGCCCAGCACCACCACCTGGGCCTTGTCCCACTGGTGCAGCGCCTCGAGGAAACCCGGCTCGCGCATCGTCTCGGCGTAGTAGTGCTTGAGCAGGTCGCTCGGCGCCTCGCCCAGGCGTCCCTTCCAGAAGAAACTCATCCCTGACTCCTTGTCCGTCGCTCGGTTGCGTGGTGCTGGCTACTGCGGTTCTATCCCGGCAGCCTTGATGATCTGTTCCCAGCTCTGCGACTGTCGCTTGATCGCCTGTCCCATGGCCGCAGGGGTACTTGCGACCACTTCATATCCCGCTGCGGCCAGGCGGCTGCGCACGTCGGCGTCCTCCACGGCCTGGGCGATTGCCTTCTGCACCCGACTCACCACGGGTGCCGGCGTGCCTCGCGGGGCGAGCGCACCCACCCAGTTCTCCGACACTTCGAAGCCCTGCACCCCAGCCTCGGTCATCGTCGGTATGCCCGGGGCAGCCGGCGATCGGGCCCGGCTGGTGACCGCCAGCGCGGCCAGCCGTCCGGCCTTCACCTGTTGTACGGCCGAGGGCAGCGTCGCGAACAGCATCGTCACTTCGGCGGCGATCGTCGCGACCACCGCGGGACCACCGCCCTTGTACGGGACATGCGTCATGTCCGTGCCGGTAAGGTGCTTGAGCAACTCTCCGGCGAGATGGTTCGAGGTTCCGATGCCGCCGGAGGCAAAGGAGACAGTGCCTGGCTTTGCCTTCGCCCGGGCAATCACGTCCGCGACGCTCGCGAGGCCGAGCTTCGGATTGACGACCAGCATGTTCGGCAGCGATGCGACGATGCTGACCGGGTCGAGCGCGATCGCCGGGTCCACGGTCAGCTTGCGGTACAGGCTGCGATTGGCCACGATCACCCCGGCAGTGGTGACCAGCAGCGTGTAGCCATCGGGCGATGCCTGCGCCACCATCGCTGCGCCGATGTTGCCGCCGGCTCCGCCACGGTTGTCGATGAGGACTGGCTGCCCGAGCAGTTCAGTCAGCTTCTCGTTCATCGGCCTAATCAGCAGGTCGGCGGCGCCACCGGGGGCGAACGGCACCACGATGCGGACGGGCTTGACCGGATAATCGGCGGCCAATGACGGACCGACGAAGCCTGCTGCAACGAGAAGCACGATGCGGACTGCGACTTTCAAGGGGTTCCTCCCGGGTCATGTGTTGCTGCTCGATGCGGATTCGTCCGACCGCTTGCCTGTCCATTCATGATCGCCAGTGCGCGCGCCGCCGAGCCGTCCGCGGGGAACGTGCGTAGCGCGTCGAGGATCGCACCGCCAGCGGCCGCAGGAACGCCGCGCGTACAATCCATGAACTTCGTGTCGAGTTCCTCGGCGGAAAGGGGACGCGCCGGATGACCGCGCGCCATTGGGACGTCGGATGCCAGCACCGTTCCGTCCTCGAGCACGACCTCGAGCGCCGCGTCGTACATCTTGCGTCCCTCGACCGGGACCACTTCGATCTGATCGGCGAGGTCGCGCAACTCTACGCTCGCCACCGCCTCGGCACCGAAGTCCAGCAAGCGGGTGCCCCGGCCGGTCAATCCCAGGGCCACGCAGAAGGGCACGCTGAACCGGGCCTCGTGCGGATCTGCCGGGACGCGGTAGTGGCCGATCTTCGGCACGCCCGGTGCCACGAAGGCGCGCACCGAGCGGACCGGTCGGCCAGCGATGTCCGCGTGAAGCTGCCGCGCCGCATCGATCGACGGATGGATGCCGTGCAGGCAGGCATAGGCTTTCGTGGAGATGCGCAACACTTCCCAGTCGCCGCCGAGGTCAGGATCGGCGATCTGGGCGTGGCCATCCTGCACCAGCGCGCGGGCGAGGCCGCCGCCTGTTTCGAACAGCGCCGCACTCATCGCGAAGCCGTCGGCTGCCAGATCCGCCGCGAGCATGCCGTCGAATGCTGCGCGTCCTGCCTGGAACGGCTTGGCCATCGTGCCGAATGCGCCCGTCAGCCCGGCGGACTGCGTAGCGGCAAGGCTCAACGCCGTCGCGGTGCGACAGGTATCGAGCTTCATCAGCACCGCACAGCCCGCGGCGGCAGACAGCCGGCCGAGCAGCCCGGTAGCCTGGAAGCCGCGCTGCGCCATCGCATGGCCAAGGCGGCGCCCGGCAAGTCGGGCCGCCGCCTGCACCCCTGCCGCGTAGGCGATGCAGAGATCCTCGTCGCGCACCGGGCCGGCGCAGGCCAGCAGTGCCGCCCAGGTCGGTCCCCCGAAATGGGCATCGGTCCAGATATGCGTGTCATCGTAGTCGAGCGCATGCGCCGAGGTTGCGTGGACCATCGCCGCCATCGGCGCGGCCGTCGATCCGCCTGTCATCAGCGCGGCCGGACCCGACGGGGCGTAACGCAGCATCCGCTCCGAGACCAGCCGCGTGACCGGCTCGTCCAGACCAGCGATCGCACAGGCAAACCAGTCGATCAGCGATGACCGGGTCGCAGCCACGACGGACGAGGGCAGTCCATTGAACGCGACGGCAGCCAGCCATTCGCCCGCACGCGCAGCAGGCCCAAGGGTCGCAGGCATTGATGGCTTCATATGCATCCATCCTCCATGCGCCCTCCTCCGTTCGCCTCCATCTGCTCGGACCAGTCTTCACCGGGCCGTTGTTGACCCTGGAGTCTAGCCGATGGAGAAGGCGGCTGCCCTCACGGTCATGCTTGAGCTGATACGGACGGTGACCAGCGCGCAGTGAGCGCAGGCCGTCAAGGTGGGGGCTTCATGCCGGAGCAGGGGTTGGGGACGGTGAGCTCCATGATGAGCCCCGGTCTCGCGGGAGCTCCAATGCCGAGCTTGCACGAATACTCAACGCCTATGCGTACGAGCGCCAGCGATATGCCGCGCGCCATACATCGAACACCATGTACGAGCGCGCGATGTTGCAGCCCTGCTCGACCTGTGGCCTGCCGTTGTCGCTCGCTTGCGCGAGGGGTTAGACCGCACCTTGCGCGCTCGCAGCTTAGGCTGGTTGAGCCGTGAACTTGACGCCTAGTGCGCGCGCCACTTTCATGACCGTTTCAAAGCGGGGCTTCGCGCCGGGCGCAAGGGCCTTGTACAGACTCTCACGGCCCAAGCCTGCGTCTTTGGCCACCTGCGCCATGCCCTTGG
>CAMDXD010000210.1 GCA_945877995.1 Bordetella parapertussis | reverse complement strand
TCCAGGACAGGCATTCATGCCGGAGATCGGGCCAATGGGCGGCAGGCGGCCGGAACCGCCACCGTTCCGGCTCAACGGTGGCTATCTCGTGGTCAGCACCGAGGGGGCGCCGAAGCACTTTTTCGGTGATTATCCGATCGAGCGGCGTCTGCTGGCTGCCATCGACGCCTGACCCGGCGGCTGCGGCGGCGCCGGATCAGCGCCCCTTCCAGCCCCGGTCGCGGTCGTGATGGCCACCGCCATAGCCAGCGTATCCATACCCGTACGGCCGATCGCGATAGCCGTACACGGGCGGGCGCGGCGCCGGCCACACGACGACCGGAGGCGGCGACGGCCTGACGATGACGGCCGGCACAGGAGGGGCAACGTAGACCGGCACCACCGGACGCGGATAGTAGCCGGCGCCATAACCGTTGTAGCTGTTGTAATAGCCCGACGAGTACCCGGCCGAGTAGACCGGTGCGCGGTAACCCGAGGAGTAGACGACGCCCCCATCGGGCACGATCGCGCACCCGGTCACGAGCAGCGGCACGGCCAGACTTGCTGCGCGGATCACGTTCCAGTTGCGGATGTCCATTTCAGTCGCCTCTCAGGTGGCGGGGGCCATGCAACGGATAACGTCACTGACAGGGCTGCGCTGACACCAGTCGGGTGCGTTACACTTATTTACACGTGAAGGGAAAGGGGCCCGCGTTCTCAGTCGAGGAGCCCACCTGACCATTGGAGGGGAATCCATGCGTCCGACGGGCCGCCTGCCGACTGCGGCAATGCTGTGCATATCGTTGATGCTTTCATCGGCACTGCATGCCCAGTCGTTTCCGTCGAAGCCGATCCGTCTGGTCACCGGTTCACAGGCCGGCGGCGGCACCGACATCACGGCGCGTGCGATCCAGCAGGCGCTGGCTCCGGTGCTCGGCGTGCCTCTGATCATTGACAACCGGCCGGGGACGGCGGGAATGGTCGCCAACGAATACGTGTCGAAGCAGGCGCCCGACGGCCAGACACTGCTGATCCAGCCGGGGTCGTTCATCACCATCAGTCCGCAGCTCAATGCATCGCCACGCTGGGACACGTTGAAGCACCTCGCGGCGGTGGTGCAGGTCAGCACCTATGACCTGGTGCTGGCCGTGCATCCGTCGGTGCCGGCGCGCAACCTGATGGAACTGATCGCCGTCGCGCGCGCGAAGCCGGGCATGATCTCCTTTGCCTCGTCGGGCGTCGGCAGCAACTTCCAGCTCGCCGGCGAACTGCTCAAGCTGGAGGCGAAGATCGACATGCTGCATGTCGCCTATCGCGGCAGCCCGCCGGCGGTCCTCGATCTCGTGGCGGGTAGGGTCGATGCCATGTTCGTGCATGTGCCGACCGTCAAGGGACACATCGACGCTGGCCGGCTGCGCGCACTGGCGATGACCGGTACCCGGCGCAATCCGTTGCTGCCTGGGGTGCCGACCATCGCCGAATCGGGGTACAAGGCCTACGAGATCAGCGGCATCGAAGGCATCCTTGCCCCGGCGGGCACGCCGCGCGAGATCATCGCCCGGGTGAACTCGGTCGTCGGTGGCGCACTGTCCACGCCCGAGATGAAGGCCTCGTGGGCCTCCAAGGGGATCGAATTCGTCCCGAATACGCCGGAACAGTTCGCTGCGAAAGTGCAGCTCGATTACGAAAAGACAGCGGCGCTGATCAAGGCCGCCGACATCAGGCCCGAAAGATAGACGGAGACGCACTCATGGCAGGGAAGAAGGTAACGGGAAAGCAGCAGATGTCGCAGCCGCGCGACTACCCGATGATCGTCGAGAAAGACGTGAAGATCCCGATGCGCGACGGCACGCTGATCTTCGCCGACGTGTTCCGGCCCGAAGGTGGCGACGAACGCTTCCCGGTGATCATGAACCTCGGTCCCTACCAGAAGGACAAGGTCTGGATCCCGCCGGACGACTGCGAGGAGGAAGGCAACCCCTACATGAACTGGGAGACCGCCAACCCGCTGTGGTGGTGCCCGCGCGGCTATGCGCTGCTGCGCGTCGACACCCGCGGCACCGGCAAGTCGCCCGGCCGGTCGGACCCCAGCTCGTACCAGGAAGGTCTCGATTCCTACGACTGCGTGGAGTGGATCGCGAAGCAGCCGTGGTGCAACGGGAACGTCGGCACGCTCGGCATCTCGTACCATGCGGCGTTCCAGTACCGGCTCGCCAACCTGCAGCCGCCGTCGCTGAAGGCGATCATGCCGTGGGAGGGCCGGGCGGACCAGTACCGCGACCAGGCCTACCACGGCGGCATCTTCGCGATGGGCTTCATCTCGCAGTGGGCCAACAGCACCACGGCACACAACCTGCTGGGGCGGCCGCGCAGCTACAACCCGGATGCGTTCAACAACAACATCCTGTGGGAGTACATGCGCCAGGACCTCGACTCCGACGAGTGGCGGAAGAAGAGCGCGCAGTGGGACAAGATCAAGGTGCCGATGTACAGCGTGGGTAACTGGGGCGGCTTCGCGATGCACCTGCGCGGCAACACCGAGGCGTACATGCTCGCCGCCTCGAAGCAGAAGAAGTTGCGCATCCATACCGGCAGCCACTTCCACCCGTTCCATGCGCTCGAGGCACGCATCGACCAGCTGCGCTGGTTCGACCACTGGCTCAAGGGCATCGACACCGGCATGATGGCCGAGCCGCCGGTCAAGCTCGAGATCCGCACCGGTGGCAGCACGAAGCCCTACGCGTTCCGGGAAGAGAACGAATGGCCGATCGCGCGCACGCAGTGGACGAAGCTCTACCTGAATATCGAGCAGGATGCGCCATCGAAGGGCAACAGCAAGGCCGAGGGTTCACTGGCCACGGTGGCGCCGGCTGCGGCGAAGTCGATCGACTACTCGGCGGGCCCCGGCCACTATCGTCCGGTGTCGGGTCGCTCGGGCGTGTCGTTCGAGACGCCGGCTATGGCCGAGGACATGGAAGTCACCGGCCCGCTGGTGCTGAACCTGTGGGTGGCCAGCACCTCGGAAGACATGGACATCTACGCCACCATCCGCAACATCGGTCCCGATGGCAAGGACGTCGAGGAGGTGGGCCAGCGCGGAGAGCCGGTGCCGTGCGTGACCAAGGGCTGGCTGCGCGCCTCGCACCGCAAGCTCGACGCGGAGAAGTCGCTGCCCTGCCGTCCCTACCATGCGCATGACGAGCGCTGGTGGCTCGAGCCGGGGCAGGTGGTGGAATGCCAGGTCGAGATCTGGCCAACCAGCATGGTGTTTCGCAAGGGGCACAAGCTGCGCCTTGACATCACCCCGCGCGATGGCGTGGGTGCTGGCCACTTCACCCACTACAACAACGACTACAACGCGGGCGCGACCAACACCGTCCACTCCGGTGGGGAGCGAGAGTCGTGGCTGATGGTGCCGGTGATCCCGGCGAAGTGAGGTTTGCCTGATGCGGTGACCGTGCTGGCACCGGCGGTGCCGGCACTGATCGCCCTGGTCTTCGCCCGGCGCATGGTGGCTGCCTGCGTCGCGGCGCGCTCAGGCACCTGCCTGCTCGTCGCCGCCGCGGATCGGCAGTTGCACTGGCTGGCGCAGCCGCGCCGACAGGTCATACGCCTTGGCGAGCATCAGCCGGTCGTGGCCCTCTTCTGCGGTAGCATGGATGGTCTTCGCGCCGAACGACAGCCGCTCGAGCCACGCCTGGGTCTCGTCGTGCAGCGGGCCGCGCAGCGCGCCGAGTGCCACGTCGCCGGCGGGCGTGCTGCCGATGAAGTCGACGCGCCGGCTGGCGTCCGACAGGTAGGCCCCACCCTGAGGGGCCTCTGTGGCCATCACGAAGTCGCGGTGGGTGTCGTCGATGGTCATCACGCCGGTGGTGCCGACCACGCCGACCTCCAGCCCGTAGACCGCGCCCGGCCAGGACACTGGCAGCGCCCAGTTGACCATGCTCTGGTAGATCGTGCCGTCGTCGAAGACCATCGTGCCGGCAGTGGCGTCGATGCCGCCGCAGGCAGGGCCGAGCGTCTTGGCGATCGAGCGCGCGTCGACCTCGACCGGGGTGCGGCCTTCCATCATCCACATCACGATGTCGAGCGCATGCGTGCCCGATATCACCATCGGTGAATTGGGTCCCGGGTCGGGCTCGCGCCGGTACGCATTGAGCGCGACCATGCGGTTGAGGAAGGCGCGGGTGGAGACGGTGGTGATGTCGCCGAGTTCGCCGCGTGCGACCTTGTCCTTCGCCACCATCCAGCGCCGCCGGAAGCGCTGGGTGTAGCCGATCAGCGCATCGACGCCCGACTGTCGGATCGCCTCCAGCACCCGCTCGGATTGCGCGAGGTCGTTGGCGATCGGTTTCTCGATCAGCAGAGACACCTTGTTCGGATTGTCGAGCGCGGCCAGCGTCGGCTCCGCGTGAAGGTGTCCGACGGTGGAGATCAGTGCGGCCGTGACTTCCGGCCGCCGCAGCAGTTCGCGGTAGTCGGCGGTGACGAAATCGGCACCGAGCTTGGCGGCGACATGGCTTGCGCGCTCGGGATCGATCTCCGCGATGCCGATCCAGTCGACCTGGGGAAATCGCGCGGCGATCTCGCCGCGCATCAGCCCGACCCGACCCGCACCGACGATGGCCAGCCCGATCCGCTTCGGATGGATGGTGCGCATCGGTACGGTCAGTCCGGCTTCATGCCGGACTGCTTGACCAACCTGGCATAGAGCGCGAGCTCGGCCTTGAGGAACGTGGTGAACTCTTCCGGCGTGGATGGCGTGGCGTCGGCACCCTGCGACAGCAGCCAGGCGACGAACTCGGTCTGCCTCAGGATCTTCACCGTCTCGGCATTGAGCCGCTGCACGATCGGCGCCGGCGTACCGGCCGGCACCATCAGGCCGTGCCAGGTGATCGCCTCGAAGCCGGCAAAGCCGGACTCGGCGATGGTCGGCATCTCGGGGATGGCAGCAGAACGCTTCGCACTGGTGACTGCGAGCGGGCGCAGGCGGCCGCCCTTGATGAAGTTCAGGCTGGACCCGAGGCTGGCAAACATCAGCTGGGTCTCGCCGCCGATCAGCGCGGACAGGGCAGGTGCGCTGCCCTTGTACGGCACGTGCACCATCTTCACGCCCGCGGCATCGCCGAACATCACGCCTGCCAGCTGCGCCGGGGTTCCGGTGCCCGACGAGCCGTAGTTCAACTGGCCAGGCCGGGCCTTGCCGAGCGCGATCAGGTCCTTCAGCGACTTCACCGGCATCGACGGGTGCACGACCAGGATGTTCGGGAACGCACTCAACCGGGTGATCGGCGCGAAATCCTTCAACGTGTCGTACGGCAGCTTCGGATGCAGGTTCGGATTGATCGCGTTGGTGGTGTTCGAACCCATGAACAGCGTGTAGCCGTCGGGTGCGGAGCGGGCCGCGGCTTCCGCACCGACGATGGTACCGGCGCCTGGGCGGTTCTCGACCACCACCGACAAGCCTGCCTGCTCGCTCAGCTTCTGTGCCACTGCGCGCGCGACCAGGTCTGCGCCGCCGCCGGGCGGGAATGGCACGATGTAGCGCAGGGGTTTCGATGGCCACGACTGGGCGGCGGCGCTCGCCGGTGCCAGCAGCAGCGGCGCCAGCAGCACGGGCAGGGACAGGAGCGCCGCGTGAAGGGCGACGGCAGGCACGGGCGTCGGACCCATCAGGCGAGGTTCTTGCGGAAGAAGGCGACCGTGCGATCCCAGGAAAGCTTCGCGGCCGCCTCGTTGTAGCGCGGCGTCGAGTTGTTGTGGAAGCCGTGCTGCGTGCCGGGATATACATGCGATTCGAAGCTGACCCCCGCAGCCTTCTTGGCCTGCTCGAAGCCGGCCTTCAGCTTGTTGATGTTGTCGTCGTTCTCCGCATAGTGCACCAGCAGCGGCGCGCGCATCTTCGGTACCGCAGCGGTTTCGGCCGCCGCGCCGTAGTAGGGCACGCCTGCCTGCAGCGCATCGCCCAGCTGGATGGCGAGCCAGTTGGTCGTGCCGCCGCCCCAGCAGAAACCGGTGACCCCGAGCTTGCCGCTGGAGAGCGCGTGCGCCTTGAGGAAGGTCGCACTGTTCAGCATGTCGGTACGCAGCTTCGGCTGGTCGAGCTTGGTCTGCAGCATCCGCCCGTCGTCGTCATTGCCCGGGTAGCCGCCAGCCGGGAACAGCCCGTCGGGTGCGAGCGCCAGGAAGCCGTCGACCGCCGCGCGGCGCGCGACATCCTCGATGTATGGATTCAGCCCGCGGTTCTCGTGGATCACGAGCACCGCCGGGAAGGGGCCCTTGCCGGCCGGTTGCACCAGGTAGCCGCGCATCTGCCCGGAGTTTCCACCGGGCGACGGATAGTTCACGTATTGCGCGCGAATGCGCGAATCGGTGAACGAGATCGTCTGCGCCGCAGCGTAGCGCGGCATCAGCGCCTGAGCCATCGCTAGCCCGCCTGCGGTGACCGCCGCCGCGCGCAGCAGGAACTCGCGCCGGTCCATCCGGCCATGGCAGTACTCGTCGTACAGGTCGAACACCCGCTGGTCGATCTCGATCTGGGTGAGTCCGCGGGGCTGCTCGAGCAGGGTGCTGTCGGTCATCTGCATTCCTCGGAGTTGGTTGGGTAGGGCTGAACCGTCATTCTGCCTTGGCCTTCGATTCCCGGATCACCTTCGCCCAGCGCGCGATCTCGGCGGCGAGGTACTTTGCGAAGAACTCCGGCGATTCGGCGATCGGGTCGGCGCCCATCTGCGCCAGCCGGTCGCGGACGTCGGGTTTCTGCACGGCCTTCACCGCGACGTCGTTGTAGAGCATCACGACGTCGCGGGGCGTGGCGGCCGGGACGAGCAGCCCGTACCAGGTCTCGGTGACGAAGCCGGGGATGCCGCCTTCGACCATCGTAGGCAGGTTCGGCAGCAGTGGCGAGCGCCTTGCGCTGGTGATGCCAAGGGCACGGATGCGTCCCGGCGTCATCAGCGGTTGCGCCGACGGAATGTTGTTGAACGCGAAGTCGACTTCGCCGCTGGCCAGCCCTGCCAGCGACGGCGCGCTGCCCTTGTACGGGATGTGCGTCA
>CAMDXD010000209.1 GCA_945877995.1 Bordetella parapertussis | reverse complement strand
CGCCAATTCCGCCGCCCGACATGCACCCCATCTGGGGCGTGTGCTGCGCGCGAGCGATGTCGTCGAAACGCCCGACGGGCTGCGCCTGTGCGGAGCCGAATGCGCGCAATGCGGTACGCGGATCTTCCCTGCCGCGGGTGTCTGCCCGTCGTGCAACAGCGAACAGATGCAGCGGCTCGTGCTCGCTGGCGAGGGCACGCTGTACGCGTTCTCGACTGTCCACATCGCGCCCGCCGCCTGGGAGACGCCCTACACGATCGGATACGTCGACCTGCCGGAGAACGTGCGCGTGTTCGGCAAGGTCGCGGCGTCGGTCGAATTGAAACCCGATGCGCGCGTGAGCGTTCGGATCGAGCCAGCCACGGTGACCGCTGCAACCGCCGGTACCGCGGCGGCGGGTGGGCCGACCTGGCAATACTGGTTCGCCCCGCTCTGACCAGGTCCAACAAGGAGACTTCGATGAACGCCAACCTGCGTCCCGTGTCGGTGATCGGCACCGGCATGATCAAGTTCGGGAAATACCGCGACCTCACCGTGCCCGCCCTCGCCCAGCCCGCGGTGCGCGATGCGCTGCGCGAAGCGAAGCTCGAGCCTAAGCAGATCGAGGCGATCTACGCCGGCACCGCCACCTCCGGCTGGATGCCCGGGCAGCGCGTCGCCCGCGACACCGGCATGAGCGGCGTGCCGGTGGTCAACTGCGAGAACGCCTGCTCCAGCAGCGCGACCGCCTTCCGCGAAGCCTGGGTGGCGGTGGCCGCCGGCCTGTACGACTACGTGCTGGTGTTCGGCGTCGAGCAGTTGACCAAGCTCGGCGGTGGCACGCTGCCGCTCGACCAGGACGACATCGAGGTGTCCAACGGCATGGTGATGCCGGCGCTGTATGCAATGCGCGCCCAGCGCTACCTGCACGATTATGGCGCGACCGAGAGCGACCTCGCGCAGGTCGCGGTGAAGGCGCGCCGCCATGGCGCGCTGAATCCCGATGCGCAGTTCCGCACCGAGACCACGGTCGATGAAGTGCTCGCCTCGCGCCGCATCGCCGATCCGCTGACCCTGCTGCAGTGCTGCCCGACCGGCGACGGCGCGGCAGCGGTGGTGATCTGCCCGACCGAACGCGCCGCCGCCCATTCCGACCGGCCGGTGAAGGTGCTCGGTTCGCATCTCGCCTCGGGCAAGTACATTCCCGGCTTCCGCGACATGACCACGCCCGAGATCACCAGCCGCTGCTCGAGCGAGCTGTACGAGGAAACCGGTATCGGCCCGGAAGACATCGACGTGCTCGAATGTCATGACGCCTTCACCATCGCCGAACTGCTGTACTACGAGGCGCTCGGCCTGTGCCCGCGCGGCGAAGCGGTGCGGCTGCTGCGCGATGGCACCACCTCGCTCGGCGGGCGGGTACCGGTGAATCCGAGCGGCGGCCTGCTGTCCAAGGGGCATCCGGTCGGTGCCAGCGGTGCGGCGCAGATCGTCGAGATCGTTCGCCAGCTGCAGGGGCGTTGTGGCGGCCGGCAGGTCGACGGTGCAAAGGTCGGACTGACTCATGTCACCGGTGGCGGCACCTCCGGCTTCGACCACGGCGCCTGCGCGATCCACCTGTTCGGGGTCTGACCCCAGTGTCTGATGTCTGACCCCCACCGCCAGCCTGCCGATTCCGGCACCGTCGCGCGTGCCATCGCGGTGCTGCGCGCGGTGGCCGAGTCCGGCGACGGCACGCAGATCAAGCGGATCAGCGCCGATCTCGGCCTGCCCGCCTCGACGGTGCACCGGCTGCTCGACCTGCTGATGCGCGAAGGCATGGTAGAGCGTGATGAAGAAGTACCCACTTACCGTACAGGCCTCGAATTCCTGAGGCTGTCTTCGGTGGTTACGAGCCACCATCCGCTGCAGGCGATCGCCGCGCCGCTGCTCGAGCAGGCGGTCGCCTCGGTCAACGAGACCGCTTACCTCTGCCTGTACCTGCCTCGCGAACGCCGGCTCACCTTCGCCGCGCATGTCGAATCCACGCATCCGCTCGGTTACCGGGTGCGCAGCCATGAGCCGCAGACCCTGTTGACCGGCGCCTCCGGGCGTTCGATCCTCGCCTTCCTGCCGGCCGACGAACTCGCCGCGGTGCTCGCACGCGAAGGGCTGGCCGGCCGCCTCGACCTCGCACAGGACCTCGCCGCGATTCGCGCGCGGGGCTATGCGTTGTCGTTCGGCCAGCGCATCACGGGCGCGGTGGGCATTTTCGCCCCCGTGTTCGGTGCCGGTGGCCGGGTCACCGGTTCGCTCGGCTTCACGATCCCTGAACAACGATTCGAACCGGCCCGCGAAGCCAGCTTCGCGCGCGAGGCCTGCCGCCTCGCCGCGGAGCTGTCCGTGGGACTGGGCTACCGCGCCCGAGAGAGCGCCTGAGGAGCAGACCGATGCCCGAATCCGCGCACACCGTCGCGCAGGACGCCGCCACCGCCACGTCCTCTTCCGCTGCCGGCAACGGCGCCCAGCCGCTGAAGGGACTGCGCGTGCTCGACCTGACCCAGTTCCTGTCCGGTCCGTACGCGACGCAGATCCTCGCCGACCTCGGTGCCGAGGTGATCAAGGTCGAGCCGCATGGCGGCGATTCGTCGCGGCACATTCCCCCGTACTTCGTCGACCGCGACAGCGCCTACTACCTGAGCGTGAACCGTAACAAGCAGAGCGTCGCGGTCGACATGAAGCATGCCGACGGCAAGGCGCTGGTGCGCGAGCTCGCGTTGAAGAGCGACGTGCTGATCGAGAACTTCCGTCCCGGCGTCGCGGCCAAGCTCGGGCTCGACCCGGCCGCGCTGTCGGAAGCGCATCCCGGGCTGGTCTGGTGCAGCATCTCCGGCTTCGGGCAGGACGGCCCGTATCGTGAGCTGCCCGCCTACGACATGATCGTGCAGGCACTGTCCGGCGGCATGAGCCTGACCGGCGAGAGCGGTGGCCTGCCGGTGCGTTCCGGCATTCCGCTGGGCGACCTGGCGGCCGGCATGTTCGCGGTGATCTCGATCCAGGCGGCGCTGCTCGAGCGCACGCACACCGGCCGCGGCAAGCAGATCGACATCTCGATGCTCGACTGCCAGGTGTCGATGCTCACCTATCAGGCGGCCTACCACCTGATCGCTGGCGTGGTGCCTGGCACCCAGGGCCGGGCGCACGATTCCTTCGCGACCTATCGCACCTTCATCGCCGGCGACGGCGTGAACGTCGTGGTCTGCGCGAACACCGACCGCATGTGGGAGGACATGGCGCGCGAGCTGGGCGTCGCGCACCTGCTCGAGGACCCGCGCTACAAGACCAACGGCGATCGCCATGCCAATCGCGACACCCTGCTGCCGGCGCTCGACCAGGCCTTCCTGGCGCATCCGGCCGAGCACTGGGTCACCCGCTTTCGCGCGAAGGGCATCCCGGTCGGCAGCGTGAACACGCTCGATCGCGCACTGAGCGACCCACAGGTGCAGCATCGCCAGATGGTGCTGCCGCTCGACGATGGCCGTGGCCATCGCATCGAGGTGGCGGGCAACCCGATCAAGTTCACGGGCGAGACGCCACCGCCCGATCGGTATCCGCCGACATTGGGCGAGGACAATGCACGCGTCCTCGGCAACGTGCTCCAGTGGGATGCCGCGCGTATCGCCGCGCTGGTGGAGGCCGGCGTGCTGAAGGCGCCGGCGGCCTGAGTCGAGACCTGAGTCAAAACTCAAGACCTGACCCTCGCGTGCTGCAAAACTCAAGACCTGTCCCCCCGCTCGTTGCTGCATCCTTCCTGATTCCCTTCTGTTTTCCCCTGGAGACCCATCGATGGACCTCAGAATTTCCGGCAAGCGTGTACTGATCACCGGCGCCTCCCAGGGCATCGGCCTTGGCGTTGCACGCGGTTTCGCGGCCGAGGGCTGCCACCTGATCCTCACCGCGCGCAACGGCGCGCTGATGGAAGCGGCAGCCGGCGAGCTGCGCACGCTCGGTGCCGCATCGGTCACCGTGCATGCGAGCGACCTCGCGGCACCGGGTGCAGCGGCGGCGCTGTCGACGGTAGCCGGCGTGGTGGACGTACTCGTCAACAACGCCGGTGCCGTGCCGCAGGGTTCGATCGACCAGATCGACGAGGCGCGCTGGCGCACCGCGTGGGACCTGAAGATCTTCGGCTACATCAACCTCAGCCGCGAGGTCTACGCGGGCATGGCTGCGCGCAAGTCGGGCGTGATCGTGAACATCATCGGCGTGTCGCCGTTCCACCCGACCAACAAGAACGTGGCTGGCGCCGCCGGCAATGCCGCGCTGATGGCGCTGACCGAGTGCATGGGCACCGGCAGCCTGGACGACGGCGTGCGGGTGGTCGGCATCAACCCGGGTGCCACCGAGACGGAACGCCAGGTCGTACGCTGGAAGGCGCGTGCGCAGGCGGCATTCGGCGACGAGAACCGCTGGCGCGAACTGACCACCGGCTTCCCGCTGGGACGCCTCGCCCGCGTGGATGAAGTCGCAGACGTGGCGGTGTTCCTCGCCTCGGACCGCGCGTCCTATGTGAGCGGCACCATGATCAGCGTCGACGGTGGTTCGGGGTCGTCGCGGTGAGCGGGGCCGGAAAGAAGGTCCCCGTGTCGCCGATGATCCGCTCGCTGTCGGCCTACATGGCGAAGGCGATCGACCGGCCGCTGCCGGCGAAGGTGGCCGAGAAGACCAAGCACCACATCGCCGACTCGTTGGCGGCGATCGTCTCCGGCGCGAAGCTGCTGCCGGGCCGCAAGGGCATCGAGTACGTGTCGACGCAGGGCGGGGTGGCGCAGGCGACCGTGATGGGCACGACGCTGTCGAGCTCCGCCACGCTGGCTGCCTTCGCCAATGCGATGTCCGCGCATGCCGACGAGACCGACGATTCGCACCAGGGTGGCCTGTTCCATCCCGGCTGTGCGGTGGTGCCGGCTGCCTGGGCGATGGGCGAGCTCAAGCGCTCTTCGGGCACCGATCTGCTGCGCGCGGTGGCACTGGGCTATGACGTCGGCGCACGCTTCTCGATGGCGCTCGGCGGCATCCAGTTCTTGCTCGCCGCGCATTCATCGCATGCGTTCGGTGCGATCTTCGGTGCCTCCGCAGCGGCCGGGTCGCTCGCGCGCTTCGATGCCCAGCGCATGCGCTGGATGCTGTCCTACGCCGCGCAGCAGGCCTCCGGCCTGTCGTGCTGGATCCGCGACCCTGACCATGTCGAGAAGGCGTTCGACTTCGCCGGCATGCCCACGCGCAACGCGATGTCCGCGGCGACCATGGTCGATGCCGGCTTCAACGGCGTCGATGATTCGTTCAGCGGCGCGCGCAGCTTCTTCCTTGCCTACGACAAGCACACCGATACCTCGCATGTCGCGCGCGACCTGGGCCGCACCTGGGAGATCATGCGTTCGAACATCAAGAACTGGTCGGTCGGTTCGCCGATCCAGGCGGCCCTCGACTCGCTGATCGCGCTGATCCGTGCGCACGGACTGACGCCCGCGAACGTGAAGCGCATCCACGTGCAGGTGCAGGACACCGAATCCGAGATCGTGAACAACCGCGACATGCCGGACATCTGCATGCAGCACCTGCTGGCGGTGATGCTCGTCGACGGTGGCCTCACCTTCGATTCGTCGCACGACGATGAGCGCATGCATGACCCGGTGGTGCTCGCGGTGCGCAAGCGCATCGTCTACGAGGGCAGCGCTGCACTGAGCAAGGCGGGTGGCCGGCAGGCGATCCTCGAGGTCGAGACGACCGACGGACGCAGGCTGAAGCACCATACCGAAGTGGTGCGCGGTGCGTGGCAGAACCCGATAACCCGCGCGGAGGTCGACGACAAGTGCCTGCCGCTGATGGCCCCGGTGCTCGGCCGTCGCCGTGCGCGCACGCTGCTCGACCGTGTATGGGCGCTGGACGACGTGGCGGATATCCGGTCGCTGCGCAAGCTGCTGCAGCCGGCGGCCTGAATGCGGACTGCGTCACGTACAGGAGCGACAACGGCATGATCCAGCAACACAACGCAGTCGGGAGGAGCCCATCCATGAACACCGCTACCGCTTCCGCGGTGCTGCTCGGCGCGCTGCTCGGTGTGATCGCCATCGACGCCGCGGCACAGCAGGCCTTTCCGGCGCGACCGATCCGCATGCTGGTCGGGTCGGCACCCGGTGGCGGGCTGGACGTGTCCGCGCGTGCACTGTCCGAGCCGCTCAGCGCGGCCCTGGGTCAGCCGGTTCTGGTCGACAACCGTCCCGGTGCGGCGGGCAGCCTGTCGGGGCAGATCCTGAGCAAGGCCCCGCCCGACGGCCACACGATCTGCCTCGGCGCGATCGGTAACTTCGCGGTCAACTTCTTCCTGTACAAGGACATCGGCTACCACCCGTTGAATGACCTCGCGCCGATCACCGGCATCGCCGATGCGACCAACATCCTGGTGGTGCATCCCGGCGTACAGGCTTCGAGCGTCAAGGACCTGCTGAAGCTCGCGTCGACGCAGAAGGGGCTGACCTACGGCTCTTCGGGCACCGGCAACGCAGGCCATCTCGCCGGCGAGCTTTTCGCCGCGTCGACGAAGACCGACCTGGTGCACATTCCCTACAAGGGCGGCGGCCCGGCGATGATCGACCTGCTCGGTGGCCGCATCACGATGATCTTCGCCTCCCCCTCCACTGCGCTCCAGCATGTGAAGGCCGGCAAGATCCGTGCGCTTGCGGTGACCACCGCGAAGCGTTCGGTGATCGTCCCCGAGCTGCCGACGATCGCGGAGTCCGGCGTCACCGGCTTCGACGTGAACAACTGGTATGGCATGGCCGCTCCGGCGCGCACGCCGCCGGCGGTCATCGCCCGCCTGAACCGTGACCTGGTCGCGATCCTCAAGACGCCCGAGGTGAACCGGGTGTTCATCGAACAGGGCATCGAGCCGGCGCCCAGCTCGCCGGAGGCGTTCTCCCGGTTCATCCGCGCCGAGTTCGAGAAATGGGGCCGTGTGCTGCGCGACGCGAAGGTCGTCGCGCAATGAGCGTCCCGCAACCATCCTGAACGGAGGCTCCACGATGGCCC
>CAMDXD010000208.1 GCA_945877995.1 Bordetella parapertussis | reverse complement strand
GGGCTTCACGCCGGCGCAGGTCGCCGCGGT
Source organism: Bordetella parapertussis (assembly GCA_945877995.1). Taxonomy (GTDB): domain Bacteria; phylum Pseudomonadota; class Gammaproteobacteria; order Burkholderiales; family CAIKXV01; genus CAIKXV01. The sequence goes on along the minus strand of CAMDXD010000208.1, from coordinate 7,030 downwards.
CGGCAACCTCGACGCGCGCTGGGACGACGAGGCGTCGCCCGAGGCGGCGCTGTTCGAACCGCGGCTGCGCGCGGCACTCGCCTACATGGATGCGATGACGCGCTCGGTCACGGTGCCCGACGCGGTGTTCGCGGCGCTGAAGCCGCACTACGAAGAGCGCCAGATCGTCGAGCTGACCATGTTGGTCGCCGCCTACAACATGCTGACCCGGGTGCTCACCGCGCTCGAGGCCGACTTCGAACCCCTGCCGCCAAAGAAAGGTTGATCCGAACCATGACCGATTCTCGCCAGCCGCTGATCGTCGTCGAGGACGATCCGTTTCCCCGCATCCTGCAGGTCGTGCTCGACCCGACCGCGACGAAAGAGCGCACTGACGCGTTCGTCGACTTCTTCGCGCATACCGCCGACTTCCCGGCCTGGTGCGAGGACATCCGCTCGAAGGTGGGCACGATGTTCCCGGCCACCGTGGTGACGGCGAAGACCCAGGAAGACCTGCGCGCGAAGCTGCCCGGTGCCGAGGCCATAGTCACCGAGTCACTCGCCGTCGGACCTGACGAGCTGGTTGCAGGCAAGGACCTGAAGCTGGTGCAGAAGTACGGCCTGATCACGCGCGCGATCGACGCGGCTGCCTGCCGCGAGCGCGGCATCCCGGTGGCTACGCAACGCCGCCGGTCGAACATTGCCTGCGCCGAGCACTCGATCGCGCTGATGCTCGACATCGCAAAGAAGCTGCACATCACCCACGGGCTGCTCAGCATGGAACAGCTGCAGGCGGCCGGCTACCAGCCGAAGATGTACGACCGCCGCCACACCGGCAACTCGAACTGGGCGCGCATCCCGGGCATCCGCATGCTGTACGAGTCGACGCTGGGTATCGTCGGCTTCGGCGAGATCGGGCGCGAGTTGTCGATCCGCGCCGCTGCGCTGGGCATGCGCGTGCTGTACTGGCAGCGCACGCCGGTCCCGGCAGCCGAGGCGGCCGTGTATGGCGCCGAGTACGCTCCGATCGAATCGATGCTCGCGCAAAGTGACTTCGTCAGCGTGCAACTGCCGGGCAACGCCTCCACGCGGCATATCCTCGACCGTGGCCGCATCGCACAGATGAAGCCGGGCTGCATCCTGGTCAACTCCTCGCGCTCCGACCTGATCGAGCGTGCGGCGGTCCTCGATGCGCTGGCCTCTGGCCATCTCGGCGGCTTCGGGCTCGATACGCCTTACGATGAACCCGGCGCGGCGGACGATCCGATGCTCGCCTGGCCGAACGTCACCATCACGCCGCATACGGCCGCGCAGCCGCGCACCAACGCGCTGAAGGACCTCGGCGAGATGATGATCGGAATGGCCGGGCTGCTCGGCCACGTGAAGGTTCGCTGACCAAGGAGAAGCTGCAATGCGTGCAAGCCTGAAAACGAAGCCAACCGTGCGTGCCAGCGTCGCCCCGGCTGCTGCTGCCGCAGCGGCCGCGCTGTGCATGCCGCTCGTCCTCGCATCCGCCCCGGCGGCCGCGCAGGCCTGGCCCGCGAAGCCGATCCGTTTCATCATCACCCTCGCGCCGGGTTCGGCGGTGGACATCGTCGCCCGCCTAACCGGTGAGCCGATATCGAAGGCACTGGGACAGCCAGTGATCATCGAAAGCCGTGTCGGCGGCGGCGGTGTCGTCGCGGCGGAGTTCGTGATGCGCGCGCCCGCCGATGGCTACACGATCCTGGTCGGGTCGATCGCCTCGCACGGCGTCAATCCGTCGCTGGTGCCGAAGATCCCGTACGACGCGCTGAAGGATTTCGCGCCGGTGGTCAGCCTCGCCTCCAGCCCGAACGTGCTGATTGCGTCGAACTCGCTGCCGGTGAAGTCGGTTAAGGACCTGATCGCGCTGGCGAAGCAGCGGCCAGGCGAGCTCACCTTCGCCTCGGGGGGTACCGGCACGTCGCATCACATGGGCGGCGAACTGTTCGGGCTGCTGTCGGGCACGAAGATGAGCCACATTCCCTTCAAGGGCTCGCCGCAGGCCGTCGGCGCGGTGGTGTCGGGCGAGGTGGCGCTGATGTTCCCGAACATCCCGAACGCGATGGGCCTGGCCAAGGCAGGCAAGCTGCGCATCCTGGGCGTGACCACGCCCAAGCGCCTGTCCTTCTGGCCGGAACTGCCTACGATCGCAGAGTCCGGGCTGCCCGGGTTCGAGGTGATCGCCTGGTTCGGGTTGTTCGCACCGGCCGGCACGCCGGCCGCCGTGATCGACCGGTTGAATGCCGAGGCCAACAAGGCGCTGGCCATTCCGGCGGTGCGCGAGAACCTGATGACCCAGGGCTTCGAGCTGATGGGCGGCACGGTGGCCGAGTTCGCCGCCTTCGTGCGCAGCGAGATCGACAAGTGGGCGAAGGTGGTGAAGGCCACCGGCGCCAAGGCCGACTGACTGCTTTCCCTGTCGCGCGGCGCACCCGACGGCTGCACGGTGCTGCCCGGCGGGTGCGGCGGGTATGGCGGGTATGGTCGATATGGTGGATATCGCGGCAGGTATACAATCAGGTCACTTTTATCCCCTCACGAGGAGCCCACGATGGATCAGACCCAAGGTGCCGGCGCAGAGATGGCCGTACCCGGCGGCGACGCGAAGATCGCCAACCGCAACGCATACGATCCGTCGCGCAGCGTGAAGGATCAGGTCAGCGAGGCCGAGTGGAAGGCGCGCGTCGACCTCGCCGCCTGCTATCGGCTGATGGCCCTCTACGGCATGACCGAGATGATCGCCAACCACATCTCGTCGCGCGTGCCTGGCACCGAGGGCGAGTTCCTGATCAACCCGTACGGCATGCTCTACGAAGAAATGTCCGCCTCGGACATGATCAAGATCGACATCGACGGCAACGTGCTGTTCAACGCGACCCAGTTCGGCGTGAACAAGGCCGGCTACGTGATCCACAGCGCAGTGCACAAGGTGCGGCACGATGTCGACTGCGTGATCCACACCCACACCATCGCCGGCATGGCGGTGTCCGCCATGAAGTGCGGCGTGCTGCCGATCGCGCAGACCTCGATGCGCTTCGGAGACATCGCCTACCACGACTACGAAGGCGTCGCGCTCAACATGGAAGAGCAGGAGCGCCTGTGCGCCGACCTCGGCGACCGCGAGGCGATGGTGCTGCGCAACCACGGCCTGCTGACGGTCGGGCCTACCGTCGCCGAGTGCTTCAACAACATGTGGCGGCTCGAGCGCGCCTGCCAGATCCAGATCGCCGCGCTGTCGTGCAACACTGAGCTGTCGCTGCCGCCGAAGGAAGTGGTCGACCAGACCACCCACCTGTACCAGCGCGGCACGCGCCGCCCGTTCGGCCTGCTCGAGTGGCCGACGATGCTGCGCAAGCTCGATCGCGAGAACCCCGGCTACGACGCCTGATCGGCGGCCGCCCGCTGCGCCATCCCGGGGGGGGCGGGGCGGCGAGCGGGAGTGGGTCGTTGCACACCATCGATTTCGATTCAGCTCATGACGACTTGAACGGGTTTCGAATCGTCAACTGGTGTTCGATGACCTGGCCGTCTTGCATATCTTCCGAGTGAAGCGTCTTGCAGCCCGCCAACAAGGCCGCCGAGACGATGAGGGCATCGTAGGTCGACAGGCCATAGCGCTCTGCGATATGCAGGGCCCTGTCATGCGTCTCGATCGTTATCGGCTCGATCGTGCAGATCGCACGGATCTGGGACAGCACTTCGCGTATCTCGCTCAACGGCATTCGCAGCTTTCGCGATGCGACTGCCACGAACTCGTTCAGGACCTGGACGCTGATGGTCCCCCCCAGGGAGATGAGTTCCTCCGCCCTGTCGGCCTTCGCCATATCCGCCGACAGCACGTAGAGGACGACATTGGTGTCGAAGAAGTCCTCACCCCCGTTCATTGGCTTCGAGTCGATCGAACTTGAAGCCAACTGGCAGACGGCCACGGTACTTGCGTATCCGGGCCAGCAGTTCACGCGCGCCAGGCGCCTTCTCTATCGCGAAGGTACGCTCGCCCTGAACGTGGATGTCGATGTTGTCCCCGGGCTTCAGGTCGAGCGCTTCGACCACTGACGCGGGAAGGCGAACGGCCAGGCTGTTGCCCCACTTTGCGACTTGCATTTCCGGCTCCAGGATATACTTTTATTAACGTATATCATAAGCGATGATGACTTGTGTGAAGCTTGCGCGACCCGTTCGATGCAAGGTGATCCGGGTTGCCGTGCAGCGCGACGAACCTGGACCGGGTCAGGTGTGTGGGGCGCACTCTAGCGCGGCGCATCCCCGAACGCCGATGCCGGTACGAAGACCTCCCCCGCGAACAGCAGCCTCGCGGTGCGCAGGAAGCTGCCGCCCTTGATCGTCATCGCGTCGCCGTCGCCGGTGGTCTCGATCGCCACGCCCATCGAACCGGTGGGGTGCTCGATGATGATGTCGGCGAACGGGCCTGCCGGGGCCGCGCATACCTGCCTGGCGACCGTGCCGGGCAGCATGATCGCGGAACCGAGGCACAGCGCACCGGTGACCGCATGGGCCGCATGGCAGTTCCAGGGCACGAAGTAGCGCGAAGTGATCGTGCCGCCGGGCGCGCGCGGCGGCGACAGCAGTCCGACCTTGGGCACCACCGACGCCGATACATCGCCCATGCCCATCAATACGCCGGCCTGCAGCCGGATCTTCTCGAAGCGCGCGATCAGTTCCTTGTTCGCGTCGAGCTCGGGCTTCGACTCGTAGCCGCTGATGCCGAAATCGGACGCCTTCATCAGCACCATCGGCATGGCCACGTCGATGCAGGTCGCCTCGATGCCGTCGATCGCGTCCATCGGCCTGCCGGTCGGGAACAGCCTGCCGGTCTTGCCACCGACGATGCTCGAGAACTCGAGGTAGACCGGCGCCGAGGTGCCAGGCACGCCATGGATAGAGGCCTCGCCCTCGTAGTTCACGATGCCGTCGGGCGTCTGGATCGTCGCGGTGATCACTGCGCCGGTGTTCACGTTGTGGATGCGCACCCGCGTGGTCGGGCTCTGTGCGGTGACCAGGCCGGTCTCGATCGCATACGGGCCGACGGCCGCGAGCATGTTGCCGCAGTTCGGGCTGAAGTCGACCACTGCCTTGTCGACCGAGCACTGGGCGAACAGATAGTCGATCTCGGCGTCGGCGCGCTTCGACGTGGAGATGATCGCGATCTTGCTGGTGAGGGTGTCCGCGCCGCCGATGCCGTTGATCTGCCGGGTGTCGGGCGATCCCATCGCGGCCAGCAGCACCTGCTCCAGCACCTTGCGGTCGGACGGCAGGTCGTCGGCAAGGAAGAAGGGGCCCTTCGAGGTGCCGCCGCGCATCAGCACGCAGGGGATGCCGATCTGGCCGGTGCGGTGGGTCAGGAGCGTGCGCATCGTGGTTTCCGTCTGGGCGAGGCACGGACCCCGTGCCGGACCAGCGATGTTACCGCCGCGGCCGGCGCCAGTTCATTCCGCCTTGGCGCCCGAGGACTTCACGATGGTGCCCCACTTGGTCACTTCGTCCCGGAAAAACTGGGCGAACTGCTCCGGGCTGCCCTCGAGCGCGTCTGCGCCGAGTGACGCGAGGCGCTCCCGGAACGCCGTGGAACGGGTGATCTTCTGGATGGATGCGTTCAGGCGCCCAACGATCTCGCGCGGGGTCGCCGCCTGCGCGAAGATGCCGACCCAGGTGCTGGCGTCCATGCCGACAAAGCCCTGTTCGGCGAGGGTCTGCACATCGGGCAGCAGGCTGGAGCGCTTCGCGCTGGTCACGCCGAGGATGCGGACCTTGCCGGCACGGATGAACGGCAGTGATGAGGTGAGCTGGTCGAACATGCTGTCGACCTGGCCGCCGACGAGGTCGCCCAGGGCTGTGCCGCTGCCCTTGTACGGCACATGGATGATGTCGATGCCGGCGACCGAGCGGAACAGTTCACCGGTCAGGTGGTTCGAGGTGCCGATGCCGGCCGATGCATAGGTGATGCGTCCCTTGCCCTGCTTCGCCAGCGCGACATAGGCGCGGGCGTCCTTCGCCGGTACGCGCGGGTTGACGGTCAGCACCAGCGGCACGTTCGAGACCGGTGCGATCGTGACCAGGTCCTTCAGCGCATCGAACGAGAGGTTCGAGTAGAGCGTGATGTTCACCGCGAGCGAGCTGGCACCCAGCAGCATCGTGTAGCCGTCGGGCACCGAGCGGGCGACGACTTCCGCGCCGACGTTGCCGCCGGCCCCGGCGCGGTTCTCGACCAGCACCGGCTGCCCGAGCGATTCGGACAGCGCCGGCGCGAGCGTACGCGCGGTGATGTCCACGTTGCCACCGGGTGCGAAGCCGACCACCAGCCGCAGGGGCTTCGCAGGCCATGGCGCAGCCTGCGCCATGGCCTGCGGCACGGCTGCGACCGTGCACAGGCCGAGCGCGATCGTATGGGCAAGCCACCGCGACCGGGTGGTTCGGGGGCATTCGTTCACGGACTCGACGGTCATGTTCGCTCCTGTCATTCGCTGCGGATGCCGGCATCCCGGATGAGGCGCGCGAAACGCGCCGACTCGGTGCGCACCAGCGCAGCGAGGCTGTCTGGCGTGCCGGTCATCGGCTCGGCGCCCTGCGCGGCGAGCCGCTCGCGGAACGCGGGCAGGGCGGTCGCCTTGGCGATGGCCTGCGCGGCACGCTCGACCACCGTCTGCGCGGTGCCTGCAGGCGCAAAGATCGCGAACCAGTTGCCAGCCTCGTAGCCGGGCACGCCGGATTCGGCCACCGTTGGCAGGTCGGGAAAGGTCGCGGCGCGCCGTGCCGAGGTGACGGCGAGCGGGCGGGTGCGGCCGCTCTTCACGTGCGGCAGCGCGGTGATGAAGGTGTCGAACATCAGGTCGACCTCGCCGCCCATCAGCGCGGTCAGCGCCGGTGCTCCACCCTTGTAAGGGATGTGCACCAGCTTGATCCCCGCCTGCGCGTTGAACAGCTCGACCGCGAGGTGGGGCGCCGAACCATTGCCCGACGAGGCGTAGTTGAAGCGGCCGGGCGACTTCTTCGCGAGCGCGATCAGGTC
>CAMDXD010000207.1 GCA_945877995.1 Bordetella parapertussis | reverse complement strand
CAGCCGGCAGGATGCGCTGCCGGCTGGCGCGTCCGGCAACCCCGGCGGCGATTCAGGCCGCCCGTCGTGGAAGGCACCCGCAGGCTGGGGCCGCGACCCGACCAGCCGCGGCGCGGGCCCGGCGCAGGCCCCGCTCGGATTGCGTTCGTCCGAACCGCCGGCGCTCTATGACGCGCTGTTCGGCCGGGCGGGGTCAGGCAGGGTCGGAGCACCCCTCGATGCCGCCCGCGGCGCCGCGCCGGCAGGCGAGGCCCGCATGGCCGCCCCGGACGGCGCCGCGCCGCCGCTGGGCTTCGCGCTCGGCCAGCTGGCCGGCGTCTACGTGCTGGCCCAGAATGCATACGGCCTGATCGTCGTCGACATGCATGCGGCGCACGAGCGTATCGTGTTCGAACGCCTCAAGAAGAGCATCGATGCCGGGGCCGTACCGCGCCAGCCGCTGCTGCTGCCAGTCTCGTTCGCGGCTTCGGCACTGGACATCGCCGCGATCGGCGAGCACTGCGACACGCTCGACCAGCTGGGCTTCGACATGGCCCCGCTGTCGCAGGGTGCGATCGTGGTGCGCGCAGTGCCAGCAACGCTCGAGCGCGCCGACCCGGTCGACCTTGCCCGTTCGGTGCTGGCCGAACTGCACGAGTCGGGCGAAGTGGATACGGTCGCGGCCCGGCGCGAGCAGCTGCTGTCGACGATGGCCTGCCATGGCGCGGTACGCGCGAATCGTTCTCTGACGCTGGCCGAAATGAACGCGCTGCTGCGCGAGATGGAAGCCACCGAGCGTTCCGGCCAGTGCAACCACGGCCGGCCGACATGGTGCCAGGTGACGCTGGCCGAGCTCGACCGGATGTTCCTGCGCGGCCGCTGATGGGCACCGACGGCGATACGCAGTCCCTGCCCCCGGCGCTGGTGCTCACCGGGCCGACCGCCAGCGGCAAGAGCGGGGTCGCGGTCGAACTCACCCGCTGCCTGCCGTGCGAGATCGTCAGCGTCGACTCCGCGCTGGTCTACCGGGGCATGGACATCGGCACTGCGAAGCCCGACGCGGCGACGCTGGCCGGCGTAGCGCACCACCTGATCGACCTGCTGGACCCGACCGAGCGCTACAGCGCCGCGCGCTTCGTCGAGGATGCGCTTGCGGCGATGGCCGCGATCACCGCGCGCGGCAACCTGCCGCTGCTCACCGGCGGCACCATGCTCTACCTGAAGGCGCTCGCCTCGGGCATCACCGACCTGCCGCAGGCGGATGCAGCCACCCGCAGCGTGATCGACACGATGGCCGCCGGCAGCGGCTGGCCCGCGCTCCACGACGAACTGTCGCGCTGCGATCCCGATACCGCGGCACGGCTCGACCCGAACGACGCACAGCGCATCCAGCGTGCGCTCGAGGTGTACTACCTGAGCGGCGAACCGATGTCGAAGCTGCTGCGCGAGCGGCCACCCCGGCCACTGCCCTACCGGCTGATCCAGGCGGCGCTGCTGCCATCGGATCGTAGCCTGCTGCACCAGCGCATCGAGGTGCGCTTCGACGAGATGCTCGAACTCGGCCTGATCGGCGAGTTGCGCCGACTGCGCGAGCGGCACGCACTGGACCCGGACCTGCCGTCGATGCGCTGCGTCGGTTACCGGCAGGCCTGGGCCTACCTGGACGGTCGCACCTCGCTCGGGCAGTTGCGCAGCACCGGCATCGCGGCCACCCGCCAGCTCGCCAAGCGCCAGCTCACCTGGCTGCGCTCGATGCCGGAGGTGGCGACCTTCGACTGCCTGGCGCCCCACCCCATGGGGCAGGTGCTCGACTTCTTCGGCGGCATGCTCGCCGGCTGACCGGGATCAGCCGACAATGGAGCGCACGCTGCCGTGCGCCAGCATGGTTTCGAGCGCGGTGCCCGGCACGGCGTCGCGTGCATCCTGCAGCACCTTGCCCCCCGGCAGGCGGGTGATGCTGTAGCCGCGCTCCAGTACCGCCTCCGGGTTCAGGTGCGCGAGGCTCGCCCGCAACGCATCGAGCCTCGACTGACGGCGCTCGATCAGCCGGCTGCCGGCGCCAGACAGTCGCGCACCCAGGCGCGCCAGCTCGGCGCCCTTCGCGGCGGCGTCCGGCCGCACCTGCACCAGCCGCGCGCCGACGCGCCCGGTGCGGCTGGCCGCAGCATCCATGAGGCGGGCCTGCGCCTGCGACAGCCTGCGCTGCAGATGGCCGAGCGCGACCGCCTGATCGCGCGCACGGGCACCCGGATGCGTCAGGCGGCGCTGCAGGTGGTCGAGGGTCTGCATCCGCTGCTCGAGCAGGCGCCACTGCGCGCGGCCGAGCACCGAAGCCTGCGCCTGCAGTTTCTGGTGCAGTTGCGCCGCGTCCGGAACCACCATCACGGCTGCGGCGGTCGGCGTGGTTGCGCGGGCGTCGGCGACGAAATCGGCGATGGTGAAATCGGTTTCATGCCCGACCGCACTGACGGTCGGGATCGGACAGTCGGCGATCGCGCGCGCGACGACTTCCTCGTTGAACGACCACAGATCCTCGATGCTGCCACCGCCGCGCCCGACGATCAGCACGTCGCATTCCGCCCGTTCGCCGGCCACCGCGATCGCGCGCGCGATCTGGCGTCCCGCGCCCTCGCCCTGCACCAGCGCCGGGTAGACGATCACGCGCACGCCCGGGGCGCGACGGCGCAGCGTGGTCAGCATGTCGCGCAGGGCCGCGGCCGAGGTCGACGTGACGATGCCGACGGTGCGCGGGAACGATGGCAGCGACCGCTTGCGCTCGGCGGCGAACAGGCCCTCGCCAGACAGCTTGGCCTTCAGCCGCTCGAACGCAGCGAACAGCGCGCCCAGGCCGGCACGGCGCATCGTCTCGACATTGAGCTGGAAATCGCCGCGCGCCTCGTACAGGGACGGTACGGCGCGCAACTCGACCTCGCTGCCGTCGCTCGGCTGCCAGCCCAGCAGCGAGGCGCGGTGGCGGAACATCACGCAGCGCACCTGCGCCTGGGCGTCCTTCAGCACGAAGTAGCAGTGGCCGGAGTCCTCGCGGCGAAAATTCGATAGTGCCCCAGCCACCCACAGCGCCGGCAGGGCCTGTTCGATCGCCTCGCGCGCCGCCCGGTTGAGCGCCGCCACGGTCAGGATCTCGGGGCGGGAGGGAGGTTCGCGCATGCCGCGATTCTAGCGCCGGCGGCGCGGTGCGGGGTCGATCGATCAGCGCATCGGGAATCCCGCACGAATCACGCAACGGCGCGGCCTGGAGGAACGAAACTGCCGTGAAACCCCCGAGAAATCGTGCGTGTGCCGTCACTTCTCCACAGCGCTCCGGGGATGCCCCGGTTTGCCGGCTGAAACCGACGCGTCCTCTAGATAACAAAATGCAAGTTATTGATTAATATTACTTTTAATACTGCACAAAAAAACAGCAACTCAAACGAGAGCACGGCTGCACAACGGTTTCAGCCCTTTTCCGGCACTTTATTCACAAACTTATCCACAGAATATGTGGAAAATGAAAAATCCCTCATTGCGTGAGGCGCTTAGCATCACGTGTGTCCGTTTGGCAGCGGCTTGTGCTTGCCCTCGGCCGCGCCGGTCGATAGAGTCGGGACGCCTCCCAACAAGACCCCACCCCTATCGTGTTTGCGATCATCCAAGGTGCTGGCTGGCCCATCTGGCCGCTGATCATCGCTTCGATCATTGCCTTGGCCATCATCGGTGAACGTGGATGGACCCTGCGGCGTGTGCTGGTCGCCCCGGCCGACCTGCTGCCGAAGGTGGTGGCCGAGTTCCGCCAGAACGGCGCATCGCCCGAGATGGTCGGGCGGGTGGCTGCCCACTCGCCACTGGGCGAAGTGCTGGCGGCGGGCCTGCGCAACGTGCGCAGCCCGCGCGAAGTGATGAAAGAGGCGATCGAAGAAACCGGGCGCGGCGTCGCGATGCAGCTCGAGCGCTACCTGACCACCCTGGGCACGATCGCGGGCATGGCACCATTGCTCGGCCTGTTCGGCACGGTGATCGGCATGATCGAGATCTTCGGTGCACAGTCGGCTGCCGGCACGCCCGCGCAGCTGGCGCAGGGCATCTCGATCGCGCTCTACAACACCGCATTCGGCCTGATCGTCGCGATCCCCAGCATGATCGCCTACCGGCACTACCGTGCGCAGGTCGACGGCTACGTGGTCGACATGGAACTCCAGGCGGTGAAGCTGGTCGAGGTAGTGCACGGTGAACGCCTTGCCTGACCGCGCACGGGGTGTCGCGTGAATTTCCGGCGCGGCCGCCCGCGCGACGAACCGGAGATCAACCTGGTACCGATGATCGACGTGTTCCTGGTGGTGCTGATCTTCCTCGCCACCTCGACCACCTTCACCCGGTTCTCGGAACTGCAGATAAACCTGCCCCAGGCTTCGGCGGAAGCGCCGCCGGACCGGCCGGTGCAGATCAATGTCGCGATCGACGCCACCGGACGCTACCTGGTCAACCGCCAGCCGGTGGTGTTCGGCAATCCCGAGCAGTTCAGCCAGGCCCTGCGCAAGGCGGGCGGTGAGGCGAAGGAACCCGTGATCGTGATCAGCGCCGATGCCGCCGCTACGCACCAGGCCGTGGTCAACGTGATGGAAGCAGCGCGGCTCGCCGGTTATCCGCAGATCACGTTCACCACCCAGGGCTCCGGCGCGCGCTGACCGGCACCGCGTCCGCCCCGCGCACCGCCCCCCCGATGCCGCGCTTCGATACCGACCGCCACTGGGCGAGGTTGAGCGTGCGCAGCGCCTTGCTGCTGCCGGTGTCCTGGCTGTTCCGGCTGGCCGTCGAATTGCGCCGGCTCGCCTTCCGCACCGGCTGGGCTCGCCGCCACGCCGTGTCCGTACCGGTGATCGTGGTCGGCAATGTCACCGTCGGCGGCACCGGGAAGACGCCGCTGACCATCTGGCTGGTGCTCTACCTGATCACCCGCGGCTGGCATCCCGGCGTGGTCAGCCGGGGCTACGGCGGCAGCGCCAGCGACGACCGCGTGAGCGAACCGGTCAGCCCGCACAGCGATCCGTCGCGCGTCGGCGACGAGCCGGTGCTGATCGCCCGGCGCACCCCGGTACCCGTATGGATCGGCGTCGACCGGGTGTTCGCCGCCCGCGCGCTGCTGCGCGAACATCCGCAGTGCGACGTGCTGATCGCCGACGACGGCCTGCAGCACTACCGCCTCGCGCGCGATGTCGAAGTCGCGGTGGTGGACGCCGGCCTCGGGTTCGGCAACGGGCACATGCTGCCGTCCGGTCCGCTGCGCGAACCGGTGCACCGGTTGAGCGCGGTGGACGCGCTGGTGGTCAACGGCGCGGCATCGATGGCGGCGCCGGTGCCGCGAGCCGCGCAGTTCGAGATGCGCATTGCAGCGGGACGCGTGTACCGGCTGGACGATCCGTCCATCACCGTCGCGCCCGAATCGCTGCGCGGCCAGCGGCTGCATGCGGTCGCGGGGATCGGCTATCCGGACCGTTTCTTCAGCTTGCTGTCCGCCCTCGGCCTGACCTTCGTCGAGCACCCGTTCCCGGACCATCATCATTTCGAGCCGTCGGACCTCGACTTCGGTGACGAGCCGGTGATACTCACGGAAAAGGATGCCGTAAAATGCATCCGGTTCGGTGCATCCCACCACTGGGTACTCCCGGTCGAGGCGCAACTCGATGCCGCGTTCGGTGAGCACCTGGTGCGCCGCCTGGAAGGCCGGCCCTGATCGCCGGCCCGGCCTCGCGCAGGCCGCACCGGGCGCCTGTATCCTGCGTGCCCGGATGCCTGGATGCCTGTCTTCCACGTTCCTCACGCAACGCCTGCTGAAAGCGACGACATGGACGCAAAATTGCTGGAGATCCTGGTCTGCCCGGTCACCAAGGGAAGCCTGACGTTCGACCGCAGTCGGCAGGAACTGCTGTCGCAGAGCGCAGGACTCGCCTATCCGATCCGTGACGGCATACCGATCATGCTCGAGGACGAGGCGCGCCGGCTGACGGCCGAAGAACTCGAAGCACTGCGCCGCGGGTGACTGTGTCGCCGCAGGTGATTGCGTTCGTCGCAGCAATCCCGGCCCGGCTTGCCTCGACGCGGCTGCCAGGCAAGCCGCTCGCCGACATCGGCGGCAGGCCGATGGTGGTCCGCGTGGCCGAGCGTGCGGCGGCCAGCGGCGCCCGCGAGGTGTGGATCGCCACCGACGACCTGTCCATCGTCGCCGCCGCAGCGGCGCATGGAATGCGGGCCGCGCTGACGCGCAGCGACCATCCGTCCGGCACCGACCGCATCGCTGAACTGTGCGTGCAGCGGGCGTGGCCGGACGATACGATCGTGGTCAACGTCCAGGGCGACGAGCCGCTGATCGACCCCTCGCTGATCGCCGCGGTGGCACGCCGGCTGCACGAGACGCCGGATGCGACGATCGCAACCGCCTGCCATGCCCTGCATTCCACCCGCGAGATGTTCGACCCCAATGTCGTGAAGGTCGTCCTGGACCGGCGCGGCTTCGCGCTCTATTTCAGCCGCGCGCCGATCCCTTATGCGCGCGACGCGTTTGCCGCATCGGCGCCGCCGATCGGTCCGGCGGTGGACGACCGCGCTGACGCACCGCTACCCGAGGGCCTGCCGGTGTACCGACATGTCGGGCTCTATGCCTATCGCGCAGCCGCCCTGCGCCGGCTGTCGGCGCTGCCACCGACCGCGCTGGAACAGTTCGAATCGCTCGAGCAGTTGCGCGCGCTCTGGCATGGCGAATCGATCGTGGTCGAAGCCGCGCCCGACGCGCCGGCCGCGGGCGTGGACACGCCGGCCGACCTCGAACGGGTGCGCCAGGCCCTGGTGCGGGACGGCGCCCGCTGACCGCGCGCGGCTGCCGCCGGACTCGGACTCGCCGGGCCGGGGGCCGTTGCGTATAATGTGTGACAGTCTGACCACTGCATACAGACGAATCGACGGTCCAGCCGTACCTGGGCAGACACGTCGACCCATCGGCACCACCGCCCGCGGCATTCTGCGGGCACCGACCAAAGGAGCCGCTGCGTCCGGGGTTCGTCGCCGGCGCAGCGCTTTTCGAACATGCGCATAC
>CAMDXD010000206.1 GCA_945877995.1 Bordetella parapertussis | reverse complement strand
CCGAGGTCGCGCAGGCGGTCGATGGTGTCCGGTTCCTTCAACACCCGCGCCAGTTCGCCATTCAGCCGTGCGATGCGGTCGGCCGGCGTGCCCACCGGCGCGAACAGCCCGTACCAGGTGGTCAGGTCGAAGCCGGGATAGCCCGACTCGGCGATGGTCGGCAATGCCGGCAGCACCTGCGAGCGCTGCGGTGAAGTTACCGCGAGCGCGCGGACGCGGCCGGCCTTGATCAGCGGCAGCGACGCGGCGAGGCTGGCGAAGCCGACCTGTGCCTCGCCGCCGGCGACGGCCGCCGCCGCAGGTGCCCCGCCCTTGTAGGGCAGGTGGACCATGCTGCACACGGGCACCGACCTGGTCCATGTGCCCTATCGCGGTGCGGCCATGATGTTCACCGACCTGCGCGCGAACGCCATCCCGGTCGCATTCGATGTCTACGTACAGGTGGCCGAACACATCAAGGAGGGCGTGATTCGCCCGCTCGCCATCTCATCGGCGAAGCGGGTGGCCTTCGCACCGGACATCCCGACCTTGGTCGAGAGCGGCTATCCGGACCTCGTCGGCGAGAACTGGCTCGGCTTCGTCGGTCCGGCGGGCGTGCCCGGCCCGGTCGTCGACCGCATCCACCGGGAAGTGATGCAGGTCGCACGCGAGCCCGATGTCGCCGATCGCCGCTCACGCCGGCACAGTTCCGCGACTATGCGGCGAAGCTGTATGCGACCTGGGGACCAGTGGTGAAGGCAGCGAAGATCGCTGCCAACTGATTCCGCTCGGATCACGCCACGCGCCGGACATGCGCGCCTGCGAAGGCTGATATTCTGCCCCGTCGATTTTCCGGAGCAGAGACGATGAAAACAGGACTCGTGCCGACGCAGACGCGCTACGACTACGTGCCGCTGAACGAGCGCAAGGATTACAACTGGCCCGGCGGCAAGCGCCTGGCCTTCTGCATCACCACCAACGTCGAGGTGTTCGCGTTCGGCAAGGGCCGCGGCCACGACAACGCGAAGCACGGTGAGCCGCAGACACAGCGCAACTATTCCTGGCGCGACTACGGCAACCGGATCGGCATCTGGCGCTTCTTCGACATGTTCGACCAGTTCAAGCTGCCGGCCGCGCACAACGCCAACAGCCTGCTCTGCGACCACTACCCGCAGATCATCGACGCGATCCGCAAGCGCGGCGACGAGATCGTCGGCCACGGCCGCACCAATGCCGAGAACCTGAAGGACTTCCTCTGGGAAGAAGACGAAGCGCGCGTGATCAAGGAGGTCGCCGACACCTTCGCCGCCGCCGGCGTGCCGGCCACCGGCTGGATGGGTGCCGGGGCCTACGAGAACGCGACCACGCCCGACCTGCTGAAGGAAGCCGGCTACCGCTACGTGATGGACTGGCCGGCGGATGACCAGCCGTTCTGGCTGCGCACCCGCTCGGGGCCGATCCTCTCCGTGCCCTACCCGGTCGAGCTCAACGACTCGCCGGCGGTCGTGCACCGGCAGCACAGCGCCCACGAGTTCTGCGACATGCTGGTCGACCAGTTCGACGAGATGGTCGAGCAAAGCGAGCACGCGCCGCTGGTGTGCAACCTGTCGATCCATCCGTATGTGTTCGGCCAGCCGTTCCGGCTGCGCGTGCTGCGCAATGCGCTCGCGCACTGCGTGAACCATCCGCTGAAGGATCGCGTCTGGTTCTGCAAGCCCGGGGATGTCTCGGACTACTGCTACACGCTGGCGCCGGGCATCCTGCCGGGAAGCTGAGCACCGAGGAAGGCGAAGCGGGGCTGGCGCAGGCCATCGGCCTCGACTTCGCCGAAGAACATGGCATGTGGACGCACCCACAGGCCGCTGTCGTTGTACAGCGGCCGGTAGAGCACCAGTGCTTCGAGCGTCTCGCTGTGGCGCACGACCCCGACGACTTCGTACTCGTTGCCCTTGTAGTGCCGGTAGCGGCCGGTGGGCGTCGGCGGCAACGGCGGCAGGCTCATTCCGGCTTCGCCCCGGACAGCTTGACCAGCAGCGCGTACTTCTCGACTTCGCGCGCGAGGATCGCGCCGAATTCGGCTGGCGTGGTGCCGACCGGCGTCGCCCCGTCGCGCTCCAGTGCGCCGCGCATCTCGGCGGAACGCAACGCCTTCATCACTTCCTCGTGCAACCGCGGGACCACGGAATCAGGCGTACCCGAGGGTAGGAAGACACCGTGCCATATCTCGGTCTCGAAGCCTGGGTATGCAGCGGCGACCGTCGGCAGCCCCGGCGCCGCGGGCGATGACTTCGGCGTGGTCACGGCAATCGCCCGCAGCCGCCCCGATCGCAGGTAGGGCTGCGCGGTGATGATCGCGGTGAAGCCGAAATCGACTTCGCCCGACAGCAACGCGGCCATCACCGGGCCGCCGCCCTTGTACGGCACATGGGTCATCGCCGCGCCGGCTTCGGTGGCGAACAGCACGCCCGACAGGTGGCTGGTGGTGCCACTGCCGTTCGATCCGTAGTTGAGCCCGCCCTTGCGTGCCTTCGCCAGCACGACCATTTCCTTCACGGTCTTCGCCGGCACCGACGGATGCACGACGAGCACCAGCGGGATGTTCGCGATCAGCGAGACAGGCGCCAGGTCGCGCATCAGGCTGTAGCCCAGCTTCGGATACAGCGAGGCATTCACCGCGATCGAGTTGGTGGTCAGCAGCACGGTGTAGCCGTCGGCAGGTGCCTTGGCCACGACCTCCGCGCCGACGTTGCCGCCCGCACCCGCCCGGTTGTCGGGCAGCACCTGCTGTCCGGTCGCGTCGCCGATGCGCGCAGCCAGCATCCGGCCGACGATGTCCGCGCCGCCGCCGGGGGCGAACGGAATCACCAGGCGCACCTGTTTCGCCGGCCAGGCCTGTGCGGCCGCGCCGACCGGAAGCAGGCAGGCAACCGCAGCTGCGAGGCAGCCGGTGGCGACGGACGCACGCTTGATCGCGAAGGTCCTCATGGCCGCCACACGGCCTGCACCACCCTCAGCAGGTTGCCGCCGAGGATCTTCAGGATCACGTCGTCGGCGAATCCGCGCGCCATGAACGCGGCAACAAGGTGCACCAGGTCGGCCTTCTTCGTGTAACCGGCCACGCGCCGGCTGCCGTACTGCACGCCGCGGGTGATCTCGGGGTAGTACCACGGCGTCGCCCAGTTGGCCTTCGTCTTGCCGTCGAACATGTCGGTGGCGAGGCTCACATGGTCGGGGCCGACCAGGTCGAGCGCGTGCTGGAAGTGGTCGAGGTAGTCGTCGAGCGTTGCAGGGCGATCCAGGCGGATCAGCGGCCCGAGCGGGATGAAACCGATCACGCCACCGCTCTTCGCGACCGCCTTGATCATCTCGTCGGTCGCACCGCGCGGGTTGTCGGCGATCGCGCGCACGGATGCGTGCGAGATCACGATCGGCTTGCTCGAATGCTCGGCGGCGTCGAGGGTGGTTCGGATACCGACATGCGAGCAGTCGACGAGGATGCCGATGCGATTGCATTCGCGGATTACCTGTATGCCGAAATGGGTGAGCCCTCGGTTCTCGGGCTCGAGGCAGCCGTCGCCCAGGTAGTTGCGCTCCATGTAGGTGAGCTGCAGCACGCGCAGTCCCAGCTTGTGCAGGATGTTCAGGCGGGTGCGGTCCTGTTCGATGCAGCTCGGGCTCTGCAGGCCGAGGATCACGCCGAGCTGGCCGTTCTTCTTCGCCTCGACGATGTCCGACGCCTTCTCGACCAGCCGCGCCTTCGGGCTCATGTCGAAGTACAGGTAGTTCTCGTGGATCGCCTTCAGCACCTCGTCCCAGGTCGCGCTGTAGGTCGGCTCCGACACCAGGGTGGCATTCATCGCGGTCCAGCCATGGCCGACCAGCGATTCCTCGTAGGTGCCTTCGGCCATGTAGGGCGTCGGGTGGACGATGGCACCGCCCAGTCCGTCGATCACGATGGCGTCATTCAGCAGGGCTTGGGCTTTCTCAAGCGCATCGGTCATTGCCAGGCTTCCTTTCATCCGCAGGGGCGGATCAGTCGAAACGGTCGGGCCGGAACGGCGCGATGTCGAGGCGGGGCGGCCGGCCGGCGACCAGGTCGGTGATCACCTGCCCGGTGGCCGGGGCCGCCATCAGTCCCCAGTGCCCATGCCCGTAGGCGAGCAGGACATTCGGATTGCCCGGTGCCGGGCCGATCACCGGCAGGCCATCCGGCGTGGAAGGCCGCGGCCCGCACCAGCGCGCGAAGTCGCTGGTGTCGAGCCCGGGGAGCATCGAACGCGCCAGTGCCGCGAGGGCATCGGCACGATCCCAGCTCGGCGCGTCGCCGACGCGGCAGAACTCGGACGTACCCGCGATACGCAGTCCGCCCTCCATCGGCGTCGCGACGAACCGGCGCTCGCCATCGGTGACCGGACGATCGAGCGCGATGCCCGGCGAGGCGATATGTATGTGGTATCCCCGTTCGGAGGCCACCGGCACGCGCACGCCGATGCGTGCGGCCAGTGTGCGCGACCAGACACCGGCGCACAACACCACGCGATCGACCGGCATGCGGCCTTCGCTGGTGAGCAGCGCACGCACGCCGCCAGGCCCGGCCTCGAGGTCGTCGACGCGCGCGCTCACGATCGTGCCGCCGTTGGCCTGGAAGTGCGCGGCCAGCACCTGCGTCACGCGCAGCGGGCTGCGCACGTTGCCGCCGTCCGGTAGCGAGAAGCCCCAGCGGTACTCGGGCGACACGGCGGGCACCAGGCGCCGGATGTCCGCCTCGGTGATCACTTCGACCCGTGCGCCATTGTCGAGCCGGATCCGGCGCGATCCTTCGCTGGCAATGAAGCCGGCTTCAGTGCGATAGAGCTGCAGCATGCCGTCGCGGCGCACGAGTTCCGGTGCGCCGGCGGTGGCGACCAGTTCCTCGTAGGTGTCGACCGAGTCACGGTTCAGCGAGCGCATCGCGGCGGCGGACCGGCGCACGCGCTCGGGGGTGCAGGCGCGGCGGAAATGCATCAGCCAGGGAATCAGCGAGGGCGCCGCCTTCCACGACAGCGAGAGCGGGCCCAGCGGATCGAGGATCCAGCGTGGTACCTGGCCGAAGGTACCGGGAAGCGCGAGCGGAATTATCGAACCTGGGGCGAGCGATCCCGCGTTGCCGAACGAGGTCGCCTCGCCCGGCCGGTCGCGCTCGACCAGCGTGACCCGATGCCCTTCGCGCTGCAGGTAGATGGCGGTGGCGACGCCGACGATGCCGGCACCGATGATGGTGATGTCCTGCGGGGCAGTCATGGAAGCGAGGTCCTGGAGCAGATGCCCGGCACATGTCGGGAGCGTCGATAGTCTTGCCAACGGACGGACGGGTCAAGTCGACTCCAGGCTGGGTGCTTTATCGGAGCGCCCGGCAGTCGCGGAAGCTCGGAACTGGTGCAAGGGCTGCGCAGCACGGCGGACGTGCGCACCGAACCACTGGACGGGATGGAAGTGCGCGAGCTCGAGCCCGCGCTTGCGCCGATCTTCCAGGGCGGACTGCTGCTGCCGGACGACGCATGCGCTGGCGGTGCGCAGACTGGATGACCGGAATGCGGTAGCTTCGCGTGTCGTATACCAACCGAATGAGTAGGGCTTCCGTCAGCAGGAGCCGACTTGCCGCGCGCGTTTCCGCAGAACGCGCGCATGGAGGAGCTACCCGATGCATACCTTGCGCATTACCACGCCGCTCGCGCTGGCGATCGTTTCTGCAACCGTTCTCGCGCAGCCGCGCGACTTCCCCCAGCGTCCGATCCGCGTGGTCGTGCCAGTGCCTCCCGGTGGCAGCGTCGACGCTACGGTGCGCCTGCTTGCACCAAAGCTTTCGGAGTCGCTCGGCCAGCCGGTGGTGATCGACAACCGCGCCGGCGCCTCGACCAACATCGGAATGGAAGCGGTCGCGCGGGCGCCTGGCGACGGCTACACGCTGCTGGCAAACACCGCGCCGCTGGTCGCCAACCCGGCCCTGTTCCCGAAACTCGGCTTCACGCCCGAGAAGGACTTCGCGCCGATCTCCCTGGTGGTGAACGGCCCGGTGGTCGTGGTCGCGCATCCTTCGCTGCCGGTGCGCGACCTGCAGGGCCTGGTCCGCCTGGCGAAGGCGAAGCCCGGCGCAATCAACTACTCGTCCTCCGGTGCGGGCACGCTGACCCACCTGGGCGCGGAACTGTTCAAGTACATCAGTGGCGCGAACCTCGTGCATGTCCCGTACAAGGGCGGCGGTCCGGCCATGGCCTCGACGATCGGCGGCGAGACCGAAGTGACCTTCCAGACGCCGCTCGCGGCCGTCGGCCATATCCAGTCGGGCCGCCTGCGCGCTCTGGCGGTGACCAGCGGCAAGCGGCTCGCGATGCTGCCCGAGCTTGCCACGACGGCCGAGGCCGGCATGCCACGCTTCGATTTCCAGACCTGGGTCGGCTTGCTGGCCCCGGCATCGACACCGGCACCGATCATCAAGCTGCTCAACGAGCATGTGGTCAGGGCAGCGCGTTCACCGGATGTCGCCGAGCGGTTCTCGCGTGAAGGCGCCGATGTCGTCGCCAGCACCCCTGAGGCCTTCCGCAAGGTGATCGCCGACGAAACCGCCCTCTGGGCCCGGGTGATCCGCGAAATGGGCATCAAGGCCGAGTAGCCCCCTCCACAGAACTCCATCCATCCCCTCTTTTCTGGACGACGCACATGGAACACACCGAAGTCTCCTTCTTCAGCGACGGCGACCGCATCGCAGGCTACCTATACACACCCGAGGACTGGAAGCCGGGGGACGCGGCGCGCCCGGGCATCCTGGTGCTGGCCGGCTACAGCGGAAACACCCAGGCCGACTGCACGCACATGATGAAGCGGCTGTGCGCCGAGGGCTGGTTCGTGCTCGGCTACGACTATGTCGGCTTCGGCAAGAGCGAGGGCAAGCGCAACCGGCACCGGCCGCTGGAGCAGGCGCAGAACACCTACGACGCACTGAGCTACATGCAGACGGTGGACGGCATCGATCCGGAGCGGCTCGCGATCTACGGCACGAGTTTCGGCGGCGCCAACGGCGTCTGGGTCGCCGCGCACGACGAACGCGTGAAGGTGCTGGTCACCAGCGTGGGGGTGATGAACGGCGAGGAGTGGATGCGCCGCATCCGCCGGCCCTG